>NZ_LJOQ01000085.1:252085-261741 GCF_001672255.1 Anabaena sp. AL09 | reverse complement strand
GGAACAGGGAACAGGGAACAGGGAACAGGGAGCAAATAAGAAACACTCATTTGCACCAGTTTAAAGCTCAGTCAAAAAAAGGATGTTTTTAAAAGATGCGTAGCCCGAAAAAAACAGTGTCATTATTTCAATCTCATGTTTTTAAACATGAGTTTTTCCTGTTAGAAAGTTGCCCGTTCCCTGTTCCCTTTGAAAGTGTTATATTTAAGATATTTTTGGCTAAAAAATAGTAGCAATATCCACCCTTATATTCTAACATACGAACCTGAAGTTATTAGCTCAATAGTACGGTTATTACGAAGATTATATCTATAAAACCGAACTGTAATTAATTGATTTTCTAGTGCTATCATCTAATTGGGAGGCTAAAGATTAGGCTTCAAGAAGTTAAAAGTTAGAGATTTTGCCAGTAGTATTATTGTTTACCAAGTCACAAGCTGAAGATTTAGTCTCACCAAATCAGAAAGTCCAATAGTGAATTTTTGAGGAGATAGTTATGACACTTGTACGTTGGAATCCGTTGCGGGAAATAGAACGCTGGGAACCATTCCCTGAAATGGGTATTATCCGGCAGCAAATGGATCGCTTGTTTGAACAATTATTACCACCTGATGCAGTTGAAAGGGTGGGGTTAACTTTCATTCCTCCGGCTGAGATTGCAGAAACTGATAGTGATTTGAAGTTGAAAGTAGAAATACCAGGTTTGGACGCAAAGGATCTGGATGTCGAAGTCACTCCTGAATCGGTTTCTATTAGCGGTGAGCGGAAGTCGGAAACAACAACGGAAGCAGAAGGTTTGACTCGCTCGGAATTCCGTTATGGTAAGTTCCAACGGGTAATTGCCTTGCCTGCTGTTGTGGATAATGAGAAGGTAGCGGCAGAATATAAGGATGGAATTCTCTATCTAACTATTCCTAAAGCCGAATCGGAAAAACACAAAGCTGTGAAGGTTCGTCTTTAGTTAGTTGCCTTTGATTAGGCTAGATCAGGAAGGGTGAGGGATTTTATAATTACTTCATCCTTCATTTTTTTGTTACTAGTAGGCGAGATCATAATTTATTATCAATGGTTCAGGTTTAAAAATATGCCTAAAAATATGTTTTCAATTAAGTAGGTTGGCGTTGAAAATTGTCGTTATAGCAAGGCAATAGGCAATAGGCAAGAGGCAAGAGTAAAGAAGTTTTCAGCGATTTTACGTTTCTTTACACAGTTTGGTTTTATTGTGTTCACCTACTTATATAGGGTTTGCTGAATAAGTTGTCTGTGAAGGCAGGGAACTCTTAACTGGGAACAGTTTCAACTATCTGGATATCCTCAATTTTCCAAATCCGACAAAGAAAAATGCACCTATTTTGAGACACCATCAGCCAAAACCTTGCACTTTTTTGTGATAAAAATCCGCGAAACCCTTATTAATAAATGGTTTTAGCTTTATTTAGCAGGCCCTATATAGTTAATTCTCAAGATAGATGCTAAAAAAGCATTCTTATATTCACAAGTCTTGAGGGCAACAAGTTTAACCTATATTCCTTTTCATCCTTTTATGTAAGGGATGAGCAATATATCCCAGTCACTGTTAAGATATCGGAAATAGCAGTTTGTATCTCTGAGTTAGATAGGATTTTTTAATTTTTTAGAAAACTTCTATGAAAACACACACTGATACAGTTTCATTTGCTTGAATAGCTATATAAAGAGGATTAAGACTGGCAATTATTAATTATGGCAACCAAAGTAATTGATGTTAGAGAATATACTGTCCGAGCGCACAAAAGGCAGATTCATACGCGAGTTTTCAACTTTGTCTGTAAAGAATGTAATCAGGCTACAAAACGAGAAACTTTCGGAACTCGCCCTTTATATTGTGAATGTTGTCGTCCTCCCCAACCTCCTAAAAAATCACTCCAGGTATCGACACCGAGCAAACCTAGAGCCATGACTTACACCAGCAATATAGATTTAGGTTGAGTGAATTACTATGAATTCTCCAGGACAATTACAAGCACCACCCGATGTGTTTATTACGCCATTGTTGGAATTACGAGATTACTATGGGAGTCTCGCACAAGAGTACCAACGTCTATTTATAGAGGCGCGATCGCAATTAGATAATGTAGAATCTTTGTTGTCTACTTGGTCTTATCCTCATGACAACGAACAGGTTGGGGTTGCTGAAGAAGATTCACTGTTGTTGTTGTCTTCTAATCAGAGTTCTCGTGTAGAATATTTGGATTCTCTAGAGTCAGAAATTCCTAAATCAGACTCTTTCAAGGTTGATCATTCCCTTTCTGAAGTTAGCAACTCAGGCAATTTTTCCTGTCAACGTCGTCACTATGTTGGTAAAGGGGAAGACGTTCCCATGGTGGCTCAGTATGAAAATATGACTCGCATGGAAGCACTTAAAAAGCTATTGCGGGAATATGTCGGAACTGTCTGTCACATAGATTTTATTGTGCGATCGCTCTACGGTAATTTAGAGTCTACTATCTTTAAAGTCGTTAAAGGTAGAGTCCAATCATCTCTAACTCAAGGGAGAGAAAGTGGTTATTGGTCAGCAATTCCCAATGAACCTGGTTGCTATACCCTAGATTTAAATTCACTAGGACCAATTCAAGGTAAGGGAATATCTAGAAGTATTAAATCCACCAAAACCAACAAACATTTCACCAGACCCCAGATGAAAGTAGTCCCGATGTTGGCACAATTTGATGGTCAATTTTTAATTGATGCTCTGACCTTATTTCTAGAACAAAATGCCGGACAAATTTTCAATGTGAATGAGATAGTCAATGGTATTTATGGACATTTAGATGCTGAAGAAGTCAGAGAGGTCAAAAATAAGGTTCTCAATGAACTATCTAGGGGTCATCGCACAGGCCGCTTTGTGAGAGTTCCTAACCAAATCGGTTTGTATACTTGGGATATGAATATGATCGTCCAGAAATGATCCAAAAAAGGGGCGTTAACAAATTGTAACGCCCTCTCTAAAGTTTGCCTATATACAAAAATGGGATGAGATTTTAAGCCCACCCCTAATTTATTAATCTTATTTGAATAGTCAAGAATTATTGAGGTTTATCTTGTTGACGACGAGAACGCATATTTTCTCGCATTTGCTTCATTTGTGCTTGCTGTTCCGGAGTTAACACAGCTTGCATTTGTTGTTTTGATGACTCTCTAATTTGTTTAATTTGATTTTTCTGTGTTTCAGTTAAGTTCAAAGAAGCAAAAATATCACCTTTTTTACCACGTTCTCCTTGTCCTTGTTGACGTTGCGCTTGATGTTGAGCCTTACGTTCAGCCATTGCAGCTTGTAATTTGGTCTTTTGTTCGGGAGTCAAAACAGCTTCAATTTGAGCGCGGGTACTGCGGCCGATTTCCTTCATTTTAGCTTTTTGTTCAGGTGTCAAATTCAACTTCTGAAATTGACCCTTTTTTTGCCATTCTTTACCAGGTTGAGGTGAGGATGGATTTTGTTCCGCTTGAACTGCAAATGGAGTTGCGATTAAAGTTAAAGCCAGAGTACCAGCAATCAGTGATAATGTCTTCAGTTTCATAAATACCTTTTGGTTATGTTTGGTTATGTTGGCTTTCTATAGTTCCTATCATATAGATTAACGCCCAGTAATGATATGAGGCAAAAGTCACGTCTACACCCATGACTTTAGTCATGAAATTAGCATTTCAATGTCTTCCTCTCATCCTATTGAACTTGAATCATGATACAAATATATTAAATCTAGGTTAGGCTGCCATTTTTTCAATTATCAATTTTTTATGAATCGTCCTATTCAATTTAATAATCATCCTTTTCGATTTCTACTTTATTTAGAATGGCTACTATTAGGATTTTCAGCGTTAATGGCATTAATGCCATCTCCTTCACCGCGCTTTTCTGTCATGTATCCAGAACTGACAATTTGCAGTTTGACATTTTTCGGTTTAATGGGTTTAAGATTGCCTACTTACAATAAAATCAATAAAGTTATTTATACGACTATTGAAGTTATATTAATTTTAATTACTGGCTTTTTTGGTGGTAGAAGTGCGAGGCTTTTTCCCTTTCTCTATCTAATTTTGGTAACTCGCAGTTGTTTAATTTTTCCACTACCAGGAAGATTAGCAGTTACTTTTTCCTCATTTATTTTATTTTTACTTACCCTCAGACAAAGGATGCCTCCTGGACGATTTTCACCAATAGCCCAAGAAAGATTTTGGTTTTTTAGTTTTAGTTTAGCAGTTTTATTTGGTTTAAGTCTAGTATTTGTTTTAGTATTAATGAATACTGTTTTATCTGAACGGCAAAGTCGAGATAAACTCCAAGCTGCAAATGAAAAACTCCGTCAATATGCTTTGAAAATTGAAAGTCAGGCAACTTTGGAAGAACGCAACCGCATTGCTAGAGAAATTCATGATTCTTTAGGACATTCTCTGACGGCTTTAAATCTTCAATTAGAAACTGCTTTAAAGTTATCAAAACATGATATACCTAGAGCAATGACGTTTTTAGCCACTGCCAAAGAACTCGGTTCAAAAGCCTTACAAGATGTCCGTCAATCGGTTTCTACCATGAGATCCCATCCTTTACAAGAACAATCGTTAGAACAGGCAATTCAGAATCTTGCGGCAGATTTTCAGCGTTCTACTGGCATTTTACCCAGTTGTCAAATATCCATTATTTCTCCATTGTCTATGGAAGTCAGCACTCCTATTTATCGAGTTATTCAAGAATCATTAACTAATATTTCTAAATATGCCCAAGCCACAGAAGTTCAACTAGAATTAACAACAACATTAGAAACTGTGAAGTTAACAATTCAGGATAATGGCAGAGGTTTTGATTTAGAGCAAAATACTACTGGATTTGGTTTACAAAGTATGCGCGATCGCACGTTGGCATTAGGAGGTGAATTTCATATTCATAGCAGTCATAATCATGGTTGTCAAATTATAGTTGATATCCCTTGTTTATAGCAGGGGAGAATATTTTTTCCAATTACCAATTACCAATTACCAATTACCAATTACCAACAAAAATGATTAAAGTCTTACTTGTAGATGATCAAAGTTTAATTCGTCAAGGTTTAAGAGCCTTATTAGAATTAGAAGCAGATATAGAAATTGTCGGGGAAGCTGAAAATGGTCAAATCGCAATTAATCTAGTTGAAAAATTAAAACCTGACGTAATTTTAATGGATATCAGAATGCCTATCATAGATGGAGTTGCTGCTACCAAAGAAATTAATCACCATTTTCCTCACAGCAAAATTCTTATTTTAACAACTTTTGATGATGATGAATATGTGAAAGCAGGATTACAAAATGGCGCAATGGGTTATTTACTTAAAGATACACCCTCAGAAGAGTTAGCAGTCGCCATTCGTGCAGTTGACAAAGGATATTCCCAATTCGGACCAGGAATAGTCAAAAAACTAGTCACTCAATTTCCGGCTAATTCACAACCAGTATTAGCTGTACCAGCGAACTTAGCAGAACTCACCCCTAGAGAAAAAGAAGTTTTGCGGTTAATTGCTATTGGTGATAATAATCGAGAAATTGCCCAAAAATTGTATATTTCTGAGGGTACAGTTAAAAATCATGTTACCAATATCTTAAATAGACTAAGTTTACGCGATCGCACACAAGCTGCTATCCTGGCAAATAGTTTTTTTACTTACTTACAACAAAATATTGAAAATAAATAGCACATAATTTGCGGTACTCAAAGAAACAGGATGGTCAGCAGCCTTATTCAGACGTTTAATTGCTACTGGTGCATCTGATATGTAGTGCCATAGGGAATAGGGAATAGGGAATAGGGAATAGGTGTAGGGGTTTAGCTCATGCTTTATCCCTATTTTTGGATGTGAATCCTGCTATATAATAGATATCACTTCTCACTGTTTACCTCTCATGCAAATTCCCCGCTTACATCCAGACACTATCGAAGAAGTAAAACTCAGAGCTGATATTGTTGATGTGGTTTCGGAGTATGTAGTTTTGCGAAAACGAGGTAAAGATTTTTTGGGGTTATGTCCTTTTCATGATGAGAAAAGCCCCAGTTTTAGCGTTAGTCCTAATAAGCAAATGTATTATTGCTTTGGCTGTCAAGCAGCGGGTAATGCGATTAAGTTTGTCATGGACTTGGGAAAACGTCAATTTGCAGACGTGGTACTAGATTTAGCAAAACGTTATCAAGTCCCGGTTAAAACTTTAGAACCTGAACAAAGACAAGAATTACAACGGCAAATATCTTTACGTGATCAATTATATACGGTTCTTGCTACTGCTGCTCAATTTTATCAACACACTTTAAGACAGTCTCAAGGACAAAAAGCATTAGAGTATTTAGAACAAACTCGTCAATTTAAACAGGGAACAATTCAACAATTTGGTTTAGGTTATGCTCCTGCTGGTTGGGAAACTCTTTACCGTTATTTGGTAGAAAGTAAACATTATCCCGTGCAATTAGTAGAACAAGCGGGATTAATTAAACCCCGGAAAGAAGGGGGTGGATATTATGATGTATTTCGTGATCGCTTAATGATTCCTATTCGAGATATTCAAGGTAGAGTCATTGCTTTTGGTGGCAGAACTTTAACGGAGGAACAACCGAAATATCTCAATTCTCCAGAAACAGAATTATTTAGTAAAGGGAAAATGTTATTTGCTTTAGATGAAGCTAAAGACGGTATTTCTAAAGTTGATCAAGCGGTGGTAGTTGAGGGATATTTTGATGCGATCGCTCTCCATGCAGCCGGAATTAATAACGCCGTTGCTTCCCTAGGAACTGCATTAAGTATAGAACAAGTTCGGCTATTATTACGTTACACAGAATCCAAACAATTAATCCTCAATTTTGATGCTGATAAAGCCGGCACAAACGCCACAGAAAGAGCAATTGGTGAAATTGCTAATTTGGCTTATGCAGGGGAAGTGCAATTAAAAATCCTCAATTTACCTAATGGTAAAGATGCTGATGAATATCTACATAGTCATACCTCAGCCGATTATCAACAACTATTAACAAATGCGCCACTTTGGCTTGATTGGCAAATTCAAAATATTATTAAAAATCGAGATTTAAAACAAGCTACTGATTTCCAACAAGTCACCCAACAAATAGTTAAACTATTGCAAAATATAGTTAATAGTGATACACTTAATTATTATGTTTCTTCCTGTGCAGAAATATTGAGTTTAGGAGATACTCGACTTATTCCTTTAAGAGTTGAAAATCTCCTAACTCAAATTAAACCTGGTAGGATAAAATCTCTAAATCCGCGGACAAGTAATCCCGCAACTAAAACCCCAAAGCTATCTTTAGTTAACACAGAACGCAGTTTACTAGAACGAGCCGAGGCATTATTATTAATTATTTATCTTCATTCTTCCCAGCAGCGGCAAATAATTATTGAAGATTTAGAAAACCGTAATTTAGAATTTAGTCTTTCTCATCATCGCTTTTTATGGCAACAAATGGCAGAATTTACAGTTGATGAAGTTGATTTAATTTCTAGTGTGCAAAATAGATATTTAGAATTAGCAGAAGAATTAGAAGTAGTTTCCCATCTATTTCACCTCAATGAAAAAAATAAAACAGAAATATTACGAACTCCTCATGTTATTCAAGCAGCATTAGCTTGTATGGAGAGAGTATTTCGAGAAAAACGCTATCGTTATTTTATGGAACAATGGGAAAAAATAGATCCTGAAGCTGAACCAGAAAAAGATAAATATTATGCTGAAGCCATGTATATAGAAAAACTTCATTTACAAGACCTTGAGAAACAGCGACAATTTTCTATTACTGACTTAATTTAGGCAAGATGAAATTTTAGCAACACCTAACTTTTAATCTTAATTATCAAAATAATAGCAGCAGATATAGCCATTACACCATATCTGCTGCTTGATTACATGAAAAACTTCGATGATTAACTTCTTGATCATCCGTTTGCAATTACACTAGACTTTTGCTTGTAAAGACTTCAGTAATTCAGTATTCACACCCGATTCACGAGTCAGAGAAATTTTACCTGTGCGAGCGATTTCTCTCAGTCCAAATTTTTGTAGCACTTGCACAATCGCCACCATTTTACCAGGATCACCCACAACTTCCACAGTCAAAGAATCTTCAGCCACATCCACAATTCGCGCTCGGAAAATCTGCGACAATTCGATAATCTCCGAACGATTACTGCTAGTAGCATTTACTTTCAGAAGCATCAATTCTCTTTCTACACAAGGAATTTCTGTAATGTCCTGCACTTTGAGAACATTAACTAACTTATACAGTTGTTTGGTAAGTTGCTCAATAATGCGATCATCACCAGGAACAACCATCGTAATTCGGGATACTCCTTCCTGTTCCGCAGGTCCCACAGCCAGGCTTTCAATATTAAAACCCCGACGAGCAAATAAACTAGCAATGCGGGATAGAACCCCCGCTTCATCTTCCACAATAACTGACAGCGTATGTTTCATCGGCGACTAAAAGAGCATGACATGAACGCAGACCGGCACTCATAAGAATACCCGGTAAGTGGGAAACTCAGCGGCTGTAGCCCTGAGAGGGAAACGACACGGGCGGTTTTAACCGCTTTGAATCTTTTTTCATTACCGCCTTGGAGTTAGGAAATTCGGGGTACTATTGTGATGTACTTTCAACGGGACAATTACCGATTCAAATTCTCTAACTCTGTACGCATAATGTTTTGCTCCAAAGAGCCTCCCATTTCTGGGGTAATGTTAGCTTCGACCAGTTATAAAAGCTTTTTAGACTTGCAACACTGTTTCAGTGACCTTAAAACTGTTTAATTGCAAGTGACAGAGCAGGGAACTAGCTACGCATTCCGGGGTGTCGTGACTTAAATAACGGCTACCATGAGACTA
Organism: Anabaena sp. AL09; assembly: GCF_001672255.1. Classification (NCBI taxonomy): domain Bacteria; kingdom Bacillati; phylum Cyanobacteriota; class Cyanophyceae; order Nostocales; family Nostocaceae; genus Anabaena; species Anabaena sp. AL09. The sequence goes on along the minus strand of NZ_LJOQ01000085.1, from coordinate 252,846 downwards.
AGCTCAAGGTGGTCTGGTCAGCACAGCTTGCCTGATTACTCTTGCAAGCTCAGTCCCTTTAGGGCTGGGTTACTGACGACTGCAAAGCGAGTTTCGACTACGCTGCATTGTCGGTCTGAATTTTTATTTTATACTTAATAATTGCAATCATTCCGTTCCTGTGGAAAAGTTATCTATTTTCAAAGATAGATGCAGCCTTTAAATTAAAGCCATATATTGTCATCAGCAGTGAAAATTGACAGGAACAAAGTATTTATGGGTTGGTTACAAAGAATGTTTGGCTTAGAGCAATCGGAAAGCGCCCAAGTTAATCCAACTTCTAGCGATAATGCTGATACACAAACAACAGAGACAGAACGCATGGGATTAAATGGAGAATATGACCAAAGTGGTTTAGCCAAGCGCGTAGCATTAGCATTTGATCAAGATCCTGACCTTGATGATATTGACACTATTTGGGTTGCTCAAACAGGTAGCACTGTGGTACTAAAAGGTCAAGTTCCCACCCAGGATATTCTTAATCAACTAATTGCTGTAGCTCACACCGTTGATGGCACTACAGATGTTGATACGACACAAGTTAATACTAATTAAAATTTACTGAATAATTTTTTAGTAAAAAGAAGCAAGAAGCAGGGAGCAGGGGAGAGAAATATATCTTTTACAACTAACAACTGACAACTGACAACTGTACGGGCGAAGCATTTGGAGAACTATTTTTGGCAATGACCGATAATTTATCTTCCAAATGCTTCGCCCCT
>NZ_LJOQ01000085.1:152794-252066 GCF_001672255.1 Anabaena sp. AL09 | reverse complement strand
CGAAGCATTTGGAGAACTATTTTTGGCAATGACCGATAATTTATCTTCCAAATGCTTCGCCCCTACTAACAACTAACAACTGACAACTGACGAATTAACAATCCAATCTAAAATCGCCTGATTAACTTGTTCTGGTGATTCATCCTGGGGACAATGACCGACATCTTCCAAATATAGCAATTGCAATTTTTCATTGTAGCCAACAAATTGATTTGCTAGTTTTGGTGGCACAAATCGGTCTTTTTTCCCCCAAATTAACAGCATAGGAATTGTTAAGTTTGGTAAAATCTTCTTGACACTAGGACTAAAATTAACCCCCGTTGTCGCTTTAAACAAGGCTCTAAAAGCACGAGCAGATCCCCTATCCTGCGGCGGTCCTGCTAAAATATCTATAAGTTCATCAGTAATAGCTTCAGGATTTGCATAAGCTAAACTAGCCCAAGGACGCAGCACACCAGGACGACGCACAAAATAAAATATCGGTTTTAATATTAATCTGGAAGTAAATATACTTTTAATCCCGCTAACAAGAGGTTGTAAAGCAGTCGGGATCATCTCCTGTTCCAAATTAGGATCAGGTAAACTCATCATCACTATCCCCTTCACCATATCAGGATGGTTAGCAGCTGCGACTAGAGAAATCAGTGAACCGATGGAATTACCCACTAAAACCACTGGTTGACGAATAAAGGTTTTCCAAAAATCGTAAACCTGCTCTACCCACAGTTCCACATTGTAGCTAGTTGCAGCCTTTTCCGAAGCCCCAAAACCAATCATGTCTAAGGCGTAAACCGGATGAGATTTACCCAAAACCTCTAAATTATGTCGCCAATGACCAATGGACGCGCCGAAACCATGAAGTAAAATTAAAGGTGTTGTTTTTGCATAATCATGGGGAGGACGAATATAAGTATAACGGGTTTGCCAACCACGCCACACCCAATCCCTTTGATTACCAACTCTTTGCTGCCAATGTCTTACGGTAGTCACAGTTATCTCTTGCTGATTAGTTGGAAACTATTAATTTTGTACGTTCTTTCTTAATATGTTACATTATATTTGGTTAGCTTCAATGTATACCTAATTTTGCTATCATAGAAACATCTTCTAGATATCATAACTCTATGTATCTCAGAAGAAAATTGTAACAATAGTTATTAGTGTCAAATATCATGTAATTTACGTTAAATAATGCAGTGGAATCAACTCAGAGTCAGGCTATACAGTCAACGACTTGATCAAACTTCTCTTATAAATTTGCTACACTAGAGAGGGATATTCATTTTCCAATTCTGAGTTACTGTTGTATTTTGCCTTCAATGGCATATCAAACTAAACTAACTAAATTCAAGACCAGTCCAAGATCTTAACTAATAGAGCTGCCACTAATCATAATGCCTGTGATTGAGAAAAAAAGAACTCGCGATCTGCCCCAAATTAACGAACGGATTCGCTTCCCGAAAATTCGGGTGATTGACACTGATGGCGCACAACTGGGAATTATAACTCCGCAGGAAGCGATACAATTAGCAGAGGAAAAGGAATTAGACCTAGTGCTAATTAGTGACAAGGCTGATCCGCCAGTGTGTCGAATAATGGACTATGGGAAATATAAGTTTGAGCAGGAGAAGAAGGCGCGGGAAGCCCGGAAGAAGCAGCACACGGCTGATGTGAAAGAAGTGAAAATGCGCTACAAAATAGAAGAACATGACTATAATGTGCGCGTTAAACAAGCTGAACGCTTCCTCAAAGATGGTGATAAAGTTAAGGCTACTGTGATGTTCCGAGGTCGGGAAATTCAACACAGTGACTTGGCAGAAACGCTGCTTAAACGGATGGCTACGGATTTAGAGCCTTTTGGTGAACTTCAGCAAGCACCTAAGAAAGAAGGGCGGAATATGATGATGCTGATTTCACCCAAAAAATAATCTTGTCAACAACCTGGTAATGAATGCTGTATAAATTAGTGAATAATAGGATCTAAAATTGACCCCAGGGAAATTTTTCCCATTCCCTCAGCATTCATCCATAATTAGATTTATGTCAATTTATTCTAAAATGATAGTCCTGACGGCTGAGTGGGAAAAATAATACTCAGTTGTTCAGGACTTTTGCTATGTTATTGCATATTTTAGATCGCCGTCCACCACAGGAAAAACTCCAGCGGCTGATAGAACACGGAATTGTGGAACGGGAAAAAATGCCGGATAGTAATGAAAAACATTAAAAACAGATCCACATCCTCTGGTAGCGGCTCAAGTTCAGGAATTGATGAAGAAATCCGCTCTTTGACATTTTCATATATAATCAAAAAAAAAGAGGTCATTACTGACCCCTGATAAAATCAAAATAAAATAATATTTGATTTATAGAAATTAAGACAAACCAGTATTAGTACCTTGTTTACCAGTTGCTAATTCCACCTTAACAATCTTGCCACCCATTTTTTGAATCCGTTGTTGTTCACGGAACCAATTTTCATAAGGAACTAACTTAGTAAAGTAAGTATTTTGTAATTCGCGTTGGGTGCGAGTCCGAGTTAGGCTGGGAACACAAGCAGTTACTTTAAATAAACGAGCCATTTTGTTTCAAATCTCCTGATATTGTTTTAGAAACTTTTTTATCTCAAATATCTTGAGTCAAAATCTTTAATTATTTTTTCCAAGGCTGGAAATCAACCATCAATACTAGACTGATAACACTTACAATCAATCAGCAAGAGAACCTTCTAGCAATCATGATTGATCTCCAGACCTTAACAAAGCCGCACCTATATGACTAAGTGCAAAGCTAACTCTTAGCTCAAGCCAGAGGAGACATAGTCAAAGTAAACGCCCATTTCTTTACCAGCGTCAGGACCAACCAAACTAGCGGTTACTTCCTTCATAGCTTGGATAGCTTGAACAGTAGCGCCTACGGGTACTCCCAAGGAGTTGTAGGTTTCTTTCAAACCATTCAATACGCGCTCATCCAAAATGGAAGCGTCGCCAGCAAGCATAGCGTAGGTAGAATAACGCAAGTAGTAATCCAAGTCACGGATACAAGCTGCGTAACGGCGTGTGGTGTACATATTACCACCGGGACGGGTGATGTCAGAGTACAACAAGGATTTAGCTACAGCTTCTTTAACGATAGCAGCAGCGTTAGCGCTGATGGTTGTAGCTGCACGAACGCGCAGTTCACCAGTAGCGAAGTAGCCTTTTAGCTTTTCGAGAGCAGCGGTATCAAGGTATTTACCTTGAACATCTGAAGAATTGATAACGGAGGTAATTGCGTCTTGCATTGTTGTTTTTTCCTTATTTCCAACCTTATTGCCACAGTTTTAGTTTGAGCCAAAAAATAGCTAAAACTTACTGCATTGCACCAACAACGTAGTCGAAGTAAGAACCAGCTTCACCAGCGTCTTCAGAAGACAACAGGGTAGCAGCAACGTTCTTCATAGCGGCAACGCCACCAGCAACTGCATCAATGGGAGTACCCAAAGACTTGTACATTTCGCGGACACCAACGATACCGATTTCTTCGATGGCTGTAACATCACCAGAAACGATTCCGTAGGTAACAAGACGCAAGTAGTAGTCTAAGTCACGCAAGCAAGTAGCTGTCATTTCTTGACCGTAAGCGTTACCACCGGGGGAAACAACATCAGGACGTTTTTGGAACAGTTGGTCGCCAGCACCTTTAACAATGCGTTCGCGGTTTTCGGTCAATACTTGAGCGATGCGAAGACGTTGTGCGCCACCAGCAACAAAACCTTTGATTCTGTCTAATTCACCGGGGCTGAGGTAGCGAGCTTCTGCATCAGCATTCACGATAGCTTTCGTGACGATACTCATTAATGGATTCCTCCAAAACTAATGGAACCAGAATTTGATTAAACTGGTACGACTTTATATGGTTGGTACTGAATTTACATCTTGATTTACATTTTTAGCCAGATTGACTGGATTTGGTGTAAACCAGGTGGAAAACTCAATTACCTCCCGCAAAATATTGTCCAGTATTATGTTGAGCATTTATTACTGCTCTTAATATTTTGTAACACTTATTTTCAGATTTGCTCATTCTCAGGGAACAGAGAGCAGCGCGGTCTTGGGGTCTCCCCAAGTGGAGCGACTGCGGAGGAACAGGGAACAGGGAACAGTAAAAAGCTAGATAAAACAACCTTTTCTGTCACCTATTACCTATTACCCAGGACCCATTTTCCTATCTATTAGGAAGACCACCTGTGAGAACAGAAGGAGACAAGCTAGACCAAGATTGTTTCACCAAGTCAGCTTCAGCTTGAACACTACCCAAGTAGTTACCTGCTGGTAAAGATGGATAGCGTTTGTAGGGAACAACGTCTTCACCAAAGTAACGAGCATACTCAGGACTGTTGACAATTGCCTCTACAGCCGACCGTAAACCGCTATCAGCCAATAATTTGTTATATTGACGGATTTCGCCTTGGGTAGCTGGTGCGCGTCCCAAAAGGTGACGGAAGAGGAATTCAATTACCTTGGTGTTGGGATAAGGCGCGTAGAACCGTTTGCGATAGATTTCGGAACTGGCTAGTTCGAGAACAAACTCACGCACGGTAATTTCACCGTTACGCAATTTGCTATCCAAGTCAGAACGGCGGAAATAAGCAGGTACTTGACCGCTAAATACGTCCATTACCTGACAGTAGATAGCATTAATGACCTGATTGGTTTCGGGGGAATTTGTCCCGGTGGTAGCACGGTAAATCCGGGCTGGTTTGCGACGGCTTGTACCAACACCAACTTCTACAGATTGACCACGACCATCATTGAAAGAACGACCCAATTCAATAAACAAGGGTTTAGTCTTGTCCATTTTCTTGGCTTGGGCTGCCAAATCAGCGATCGCCTTGGCGAGAATTGGCGTATTCTCAGTTTTAATCCGAGGCTTCACAGTTTCAAAACTAGGAACAACCAAATCATCATTTTGCTTGGTTAGCTGGTTGTAAAGCTTCTCGGTATTGGGGAAATTAGCCGCAGGTAAAGTGGGGAAGCGACGGAAAGGAACAGTATCTTCACCAAACACTTGACCATATTCTGCACTTTCAACCATCGCGCTAATAAAAGCCCGAATCCCTTGATTAGCCAGAATTTGGTTGTATTTACGAATTTCTGCTTGGTCAATAGGGGCGCGACCCAAGAAATGCTTAGTACCCAACTCAATTACTTTTGTATTGGGGTAAGGTGTGTAGAACTCCTTCAGGTACAGGCTAGAATAACCCAAACCTTGAATAAATTCCTTAACAGTAATTTCACCATTCACCAACTTACTTTCTAGAACTGTAAACTCGTTCTTAGAAATGTAAGGAGCAATATCCCGCTCGAAAATCTGCCGATAAGCGCCGCTAATCACAGTTTCCGCCGCAACCTTGTCATTTTTAACTGCTGTCAGTTTAAAGACCTTGGTTTGCTCACGTTGCTTAGTAACACCTTGGTTAATGCGGAACTCAATATCTGGTTCAGTCCGCATTTCTGTGACTGTACCCAATTCCACAAAGCGAGGTGTTTCCTGTTTCTCAACATTCGCCAAATCTTCGCGGATAGTCCCCACACGTAATTGACGTAAAGACACACCCGCAGGAGTTAGATAGCGTTCGTAAGGAACTGTATCTTCATTAAATGCTTGGCTGTATTCGTCACTGTCCAGAATGGCATCAACGACCGCATAAAAGCCCTTCTTAGCAGCAATGTCAAAATACTTATTGTTTTCTTCCCGACCATAGGTAGGACGACCTAACAAGCGACGGTGAATGTACTCAATGGCTTTACAGACATAGAGAGAAGTCCAGTACATCTTCCGGAATAAATCCGACTTCGCCAACATCCGCACAAACTCGCGGACGGTGATATCGCCGTTTTCCAGCTTAATTTCCGCAACTTTCAGCCGTTGACCTTCGTAAACATCACGACCAAAAACTTGTAGATAAGTAGCCTTAATTACCGCTTGGGTAGAACTTTCCGAGAACTTGACACTTACACCCTTAGGAGCTTTTCTGCCAATAGTTCCAGGTAACTGGTCTAACTTGAACACCTTCGCGCCCAAAGTCCCAGGAGCTACACTCCGAGCATTAGGATTGCTGAGTTGGTTATTGATACCAGGCCCTTGGTGAATCAAGATCCGGCGAGTATCCTTACTAAAAGGTGCAGGGCTGCTGCTGGGGTTGCGGGTTGCTTTCGGGAAAATCGCCCCAAATTGGATTTCCAAGGGGTCATTACCAGAACCGTAGGGATGTTGGTCAGGTAATGGTTGTTCGTAAGCAGCAAAAGTTGTAATAAACTGAGGAACTTTCCGGAAAGGCGCACTGTATTTAAACAGGTCTTGCTGTTGTCCCCAGTTACGACATTCTTGGGCTTCTTGACCCAGACCCCGAATGTAGGGAACTGTTTCTTCACCAAAGTAATCGCTGTATTCGGTAGAATCTACCAAAGCATCAACTAAACCTGCCAAACCTTTGAGGGAAACAATGGCAAAATATTTTTGCACTTCCTCACGGCTACTTGGTCCCCGTCCTAAAATGTGACGGAAAGCCAATTCAATCACCCGGCTGTTAATAAAAGGCTGATAAAACTGTTTTTGGTAAAGGGGAGATTTAGCTAAACGGCGAATAAACTCCCGCATGGAGATTTCGCAGTTTTTGACTTTCGATTCTAAGTCAGAGATAGACAAGCTATAAGCACGGGTAATATCGCGCTCAAATACTTGACGATAAGCCGCTTTGATGACTTCTGTTTTTTCGCCAGAAGACAAGCCGGGCTTCATGGCGTACTTGGGACGACGTTCTGCGGCCACAGCGTAAATTTGCGGCAGTTGTAATCCTTGTTGGTCGCCGGAAGGACGTTGACGAACTTTAGTAGAAGGTGTTGGTGCTTTAAATTCTGTCAGCAACACATTCATGTACTCAGTCACAATTTCTGTGGCTGCGGCATCTTTCCGGAAATAAGACAGGGACGCTGCTTTGATTTCTTGTAAAGCGACGATGGTTGCTTCTCCAGAACAGGCATTTTCAATAATTTCCCGCAAACCTCTGGTATTTACAGAGATGATGTTGGGGTCGCCAGCGACAATGGCGTAGGTGGCATAGCGCAAGAACCAAGACAAGTCACGTAAGCTTTTGGACATGTTGCTAGGCCCATAACGAGCGACGTTAATAGGTCTAAAGCCTGGAGGTGTTGGTCCACCAGCAGAAGTATTGAAGATAGAACGGAGGTTTTCAAAGAAACCACCACTACTTTCAACGTAGGTGACTGTTCCTAGTTTCATGCCCTCTTGGACATTAGCACCAGCGCCAACCATTGCCAATTCTCGCTCTTGGGGCTTTTCTAAGAAAGCCATTGGTGAACCACCAATGAAAATCCGGTTAGCCGCACGAGAAACGATGATTTCGGAATTGTCTGTCAAAATTTTGGCAATTTCTAACCGCTTTGCCCCGGAGGTAAAATAACTGCCAAGTTCACTTAGTTCACCTCTTCCCAAAAAGCGGTCTTGTTGTTCCGCTTGGGAAATGGTGGCGACAGGTAAGGTTTGATATAGTTGCGGACGCGCAACTGAGCTTCCACCGCTTGCCTTAACACTCATGGGATTTTTAAGACTCCTATCATAATTGTTTATCTGTTCAGCCTGGGTTATTTATTTTAAGGCTTGACATTTTTGCGTATTTATGAATGTTACGCCTGTAAAACCCAGTAAATTAACTCGGTCAATTTTTAGATTAGAACGTTTTGCGTTTACACTGTTGGTTTATTAAGAAGTATGTCGAATCTGTAATCTAAATTTGATATTCAAGAAGATACATACTTCCATTTTCTGGGATGAATATAGATTTTATCGTACATTCTGTACTCTGATGATTCTTAAACTTATTCATAAAACCAGGGGACAGACGGGAGGCAAAAATGAGAATGCTATATTAGTAACGGGTTGGTAAACCGCTATATTCTCTATTTCGGTGATTGATATCAGAAGGAAATTACGTAAAATAAATTAAATGAGTAGCAAATACAACATTATGTATTAAATATTATTGTTTATTTTAACAAGTTACAAAATTTATGCGGAAACGGAGAATGTAAATCTCCATATATATCACAGTGGTGAAATTATGACGAAAATTTTAGTTACAGGTGCGGCTGGTTTTATTGGTTTTCACCTCAGTAAACACTTACTAGAAAGGGGTGATGAAGTTATTGGTTTGGATAATCTCAATGATTATTACGATGTAACTTTAAAGAAAGATAGACTAAAACAACTTTTAGAAAAACCTGGTTTTAGCTTCCATTTATTAGATTTAGCAGACAGAGAAAGTATCCCCAAATTATTCATTGAATCAAACTTTGATAAAGTTGTAAATTTGGCTGCACAACCAGGAGTGCGCTATTCATTAAAAAATCCCCACGCCTATGTAGATAGTAATTTGGTAGGATTTGTCAATATTCTAGAAGGTTGCCGGCATACAAATGTACAACATTTAGTATTTGCTTCTTCCAGTTCAGTTTACGGTGCAAATACAAAAATTCCTTTCTCCGTTCACGACAATGTAGATCATCCCGTTAGTTTATACGCAGCCAGCAAAAAAGCCAACGAATTAATGGCACATACTTATAGTAGTTTGTATGGCTTGCCAGCGTCAGGATTGCGCTTTTTTACAGTTTACGGTCCCTGGGGTCGTCCTGATATGGCATTGTTTCTCTTCACTAAAGCAATTTTGGCAGGACAACCAATTGATGTTTTTAATTATGGTAAAATGAAACGCGATTTTACTTATATTGATGACATTGTTGAAGGTGTAATTCGCGTTATTGATCAAGTTGCTGAATCGAATCCCAATTGGTCGGGAAATGCACCTGACCCCGCGACAAGTTATGCACCATATAAAAATTACAATATCGGCAATAATCAGCCGATTGAATTAATGAACTTCATCGAAACCCTAGAAAATTACTTGGGTATGAAAGCCAAAAAGAATCTGCTACCAATACAACCTGGTGATTTACCTGTAACTTATGCTGATGTTGATGATTTGGTTCAAGATATTGGTTTTAAACCCAATACTTCGATTGAAGTGGGTATTGAGCGATTTGTTGAATGGTATCGGTCATATTACCAAGTTTAAATGCAAAAATATTGACTCTTTAGCTTTTTTATAAATTCCGTCTTGAAGATGGACAAATATCATTTTCCTTGGTTAAAAATTAGTAATTGATGATTGGCCATAGTTTATTTTATGGCTTCAATCACCAATCACCAAATTAAGTCAACGCTTCCGCACCACCGACAACTTCCAGAAGTTCCTGGGTAATTGCGGCTTGACGGGCTTTGTTGTAAGACAAAGATAGAGTTTTAATCAATTCACCGGCGTTTTCGCTGGCGTTACTCATCGCTGTCATCCGTGCTGCTAGTTCACTAGCTGCTGATTCTTGTAATGACCGTAATAGCTGATTGCTCAGATATAATGGCAACAAAGAATCCAGAATTTGCACTGGATCTTGTTCAAAAATCATGTCACTAGGTAAAGCGGTAACTGTACTAGCTACCTTTTCCCGTTCCACTTGGAATTGACCACCACGGGTAGTTAAACGGAAAACTTCGTCATCCGCTGCTTCTAAACCTTGGGTATCCAAAGGGAGAAGGGTTTGGACTACGGGACGAGAACTAACCAAGGAGACAAATTTTGTATAAACTAGCTCAATCCGGTCTACTTTTTCCGAAAGGAAGAGAGAAAGTAGTTCATCAGCAATATTTGTAGCTTCTGCGGCGGTAGGAAGTTGTTCTAAACCGCTGTAGGTGGCATCAATAGGCTGATTCCGGCGTTGAAAGTATTGAGTAGCTTTGCGGCCAACCAAGACATAAGTATAGTTTACACCTTCAGCTTTGAGTTCCTTGGCCCGATTTTCAGCCCGGCGGATCACGTTAGAGTTGTAACCACCACACAAACCCCGGTCGCCAGAAATTACCAACAAACCTACTGTTTTAACTTCGCGTTTTTTGAGTAGGGGAAGGTTAACATCTTCAAATTTGAGCCGAGTTTGCAAGCCATACAATACTTGCGCCAAACGGTCAGCAAAGGGACGGGTAGCAATTACCTGTTCTTGAGCGCGACGGACTCTCGCCGCTGCTACAAGCCGCATGGCTTCTGTGATTTTTTTGGTGTTTTTGACCGACTGAATGCGATCGCGTATTGATTTGAGATTAGCCATAATCCGATTTTAGATTTTAGATTTTAGATTTTAGATTCGGAATTTCGGATTTTAGATGAGACTCACCTACAAATAAACATCAAATCCCTGTATCTGATGGGTTGATATCTAATTTTTGGACAAGTCTATTTAATCCAAAATCCAAAATCCAAAATCCAAAATTGTTACGCTGCTGCTTGGAAGGTCTTTTTGAATTCGGTAAGAGCGGCTTTCAAAGCTGCTTCTTCTGCATCACCTAGAGCTTTGCTACCTTGTACGCCTTGGAAGTATGCAGTGTTAACATTCTTCAAGTAGCCACGTAGACCTAGAGCAAAGGTAGTTACTTGATTAACGGCAATGTCATCTAAGTAACCGTTAATACCAGCGTAAAGAACCGCTACTTGTTCAGCTACGGAGAGAGGATCGTTTTGGGGCTGTTTTAAGAGTTCCCGTAAACGGACACCACGCGCCAACTGGTCTTGAGTGGCTTTGTCTAAATCAGAAGCGAATTGTGCGAAAGCTTGTAAGTCGTCAAACTGAGCCAATTCTAGTTTGATTTTACCGGCAACTTTTTTCATTGCCTTGGTTTGTGCCGCAGAACCTACACGGGATACAGAGATACCGGGGTTTACAGCAGGACGAATACCAGAGTTAAACAAGTCAGAAGACAAGAAAATCTGACCGTCGGTAATGGAAATTACGTTGGTAGGAATGTATGCAGATACGTCACCAGCTTGGGTTTCAATGATAGGTAGAGCAGTCATACTGCCTTTACCTAATTCATCGCTGAGTTTAGCAGCACGTTCCAACAAGCGAGAGTGAATGTAGAATACATCTCCAGGATAAGCTTCCCGACCGGGTGGACGACGGAGGAGCAAGGACATTTGGCGATAAGCCTGTGCTTGCTTGGAAAGGTCATCATAGATGATTAAGGTCGCTTTGCCTTTGTACATGAAATACTCAGCAATACTAGCGCCTGTGTAGGGTGCGAGGAATTGGAGGGTAGCTGGGTCACTGGCGTTAGCCGCAACAACTACTGTGTAGTCCATCGCGCCTTTTTCTTGTAAGGTTTGAACTACGTTAGCAACGGTGGAAGCTTTTTGACCGATAGCCACGTAAACGCAAACTACATCTTCACCTTTTTGGTTGATGATGGTGTCAATAGCGATCGCAGTTTTACCAGTTTGACGATCTCCAATGATTAATTCCCGTTGACCACGGCCGACGGGAATCATGGAGTCAATAGCGGTAATCCCTGTTTGCATCGGTTCATGTACAGACCGACGGGCAATAATCCCAGGGGCTGGGGATTCAATTAACCGAGTTTCGGTTGTTTTTGGATCACCTTTACCATCAATAGCACGACCCAAAGCATCAACAACCCGACCAATGAGAGCGTCACCTACGCCTACTTGGGCAATTTTACCAGTAGCGGTTACAGAGCTACCTTCTTGAATACTCCGACCTTCGCCCATCAGTACCGCACCGACGTTATCTTCTTCTAAGTTTTGGGCGATACCAATTGTGCCATCTTCAAATTCTAGGAGTTCCCCAGCCATAGCTTTTTCCAAGCCATAAATCCGGGCAATACCGTCACCAACTTGTAGCACTGTTCCAACGTTAGCAACTTTAACCTCTTGGTCGTATTGCTCGATTTGTTGTTGGATGATGCTGCTGATTTCGTCAGGTCTAATGGAAATACTCATTTGTCAGTTGTCAGTTGTTAGTTGTTAGTTGTCAGTTGTCAGTTGTCAGTTGTTTTTTATTGACTATTGACTACTGACATTTATCAGAACTTTTTAGTTACTGCTTAAACGCAAAGAAAGACGACGTATTTGTCCACGCAAACTAGCGTCAATTACTTGAGAACCAACTTTGATAATTACACCACCAATTAAATCGCTGTCTATTTTCGTGGCTAATTCCACTTGACGAGCTTTGGTAAGAGTAATTACCTTTTCTGTAATTGCTTGCTGTTGGGTTTGGGTCAACGGAACCGCAGAAGTAATTTCAGCTAATACAGTTTGATTTAGTTGGCGTAATAGCACTAAATACTGCTGTAAAATTGGTTCTAAGAAAGCAATCCGTCTTCTGTCAACTAACAGCAGTAAAAAGTTACGGAGGCAGAGGTTTACACCTTCACCAAGTAATTGTTTGAGGACATTTTTCTTGTTCTCTGGCTTGACAAAGGGATTGCTCAAAAAGCTTGTGAGTTCTTGACTCCCTGTTAATAAGCCGATAAATGTCCGTGCGTCTCCCCCAACCTCTTCTGTTAAGTTTTGAGATTGAGCAATGGATAACAGTGCCTGTGCATAAGGCTGAGATACTTCAGCGGTTGCTGCATCACTTTTCATATCTCGCCTCCCAGTTGTGCGATGCTACGATCAATTAAAATTTGTTGAGCATCTGCGCTAATACCACCCTTGAGTTGTCCTTCCACTTTTTGCAGTGCTTGCAGCACTACCTTTTGTCGAAGTTGGGAGATAGCTTTCTCTAGTTCTGCATTCAAATCAGATGCTGCGGTTTCTTTCAACCGCTCTACATCCAGATTCGCTTTAACTAAAATAGCTTCTTTAGCTGCTTGAGCATTTTCGACCGCAACTTGAGTAATTCTCTGTGCTTCCTGCTGTGCTTGGGTTAACTGCCCTTGGGCTTTTGCCAAAGCAGTTTGTGCTTCCCGCAAGCGTCCTTCTGCATCTTGAATAACGCTTTCAATACCGGAGCGTCTTTCATTCAAGATATTGGTTAAAACTTTGCGTCCAAAGTAGAATAGTATGCCAATCAGAATTACTAAGTTAATTAGATTGGTTTCCAGGATGTCTAGGTTTAGACCGAAACCGCCTTCTGCTGCGCCTTCTGCCATTTCAGAGTTAACAGCTTCTGCGGCAAGTAATAAGATATTGCCCATGTTAGCCATCTACAAGTGCGCTGCTCGCTTGGTAATTCGTTGATTTTTCCCGACAGGGAAAAAAGTGCCAATCTTTTGGACACTTAAATTTCGCCACATTTTCGGGCATAAGCCCTGATGTGTTTATGCTTTCGTAGCACCAACTTGGTGATATAGTCGGAACTATTTCACCAAAGCAGGTCCTAATAGTTTTTCTAGAATCTGGTTGCTGAGGGCATCAACTTGTGCTTCTAGGGTTGCCATAGCTGCTTGCTTTTGCTGCTCTATTTCTCTAGCAGCTTGTTCGCGTTGAGCTTGGGCTTCCTGTTGAGCTTCAGCTATTTTTTGTGCCGTAATTTTCTTAGCTTCATTCTGGGCAGCTTCTATAGTCAATTGAGATTGCTTACGCGCAGATGATAGTTGCTGCTCATACTCTTTAGCTAATGATTCAGCTTTAGCCAAGCGTTTACGAGCATCAAGGTTACTGGTACGGATAAAATTATCCCGATCATCCAATACCTTAGTCAGAGGCTTATAGAAAATTGCATTCAACAAAGCCGCCAGCAACAAGAATTGCAATGCCATTAATGGCAAGGTAGCATCGAAATCAAACATTTCTCTCCTCTTTGGCTGGAATAGGAATTTGCTTGGCTAGTAACGTGATCCAGCCGTTGATAATTTTACGAATCTCTTCCTAGATGATCCATAAACTGCCAGTTTTTAGAGGCGTGTAGATGTCCAGTTTTTTACTTGCTGTGACATCTTGCACGTCTCTAGATTAACAAAACTTTTTCGGTCTTAGGCAAAAGGGTTAGCGAATAGCAATACCAAGGCAATTACCAAACCGTAAATTGTCAAGGATTCCATGAAGGCTAAGGTTAAAAGTAGTGTGCCGCGAATTTTGCCTTCTGCTTCAGGCTGACGAGCAATACCTTCTACTGCTTGACCTGCTGCATTACCTTGACCAAGACCAGGCCCAATTGAAGATAAACCGATAGCGAGAGCAGCAGCTATAACTGAGGCAGCTTGTACTAATGGATCCATGACGATTTTCCTTGCTTTAACTACAAAAATTACAAATGTACGTAACAATCTAGATATGTGTTTTCACACGGCACTAGGTTCTTAAATCGCCGTAGCGATGTTTTGAGCAAGTTTGCTCGTCTGATAGTGCAACGTAGCGCAAGCCATAATGTACTATCAACTGAGGGCGTTAATGCTCCTCATGTTCTTCTTCACCGTGTCCCTCTAAGGCTTCATGAATATATGCCCCGGCTAGGGTCGCAAATACGAGGGCTTGAATGGCACTAGTAAATAAACCCAAAGCCATTACTGGCAAAGGCACAAAGAGAGGCACGAGTAATACCAATACACCCACAACTAATTCATCCGCCAATATATTTCCAAATAGACGGAAGCTTAGGGAGAGAGGCTTGGTGAAATCTTCGAGAATAGCAATTGGCAACAGAATGGGTGTTGGCTCAATATATTTCTTAAAGTAGCCTAGACCTTTCTTACTAAATCCAGCGTAGAAATACGCCAAGGATGTGAGCAATGCCAATGCGACGGTTGTATTGATGTCGTTGGTAGGAGCAGCTAGTTCACCAGCAGGCAGTTTGATTAGCTTCCAGGGAATTAATGCTCCTGACCAATTTGATACGAAGATAAACAAGAATAGCGTACCAATAAATGGTACCCAGGGGCGATATTCTTTCTCTCCGATTTGGTTTTTCGCTATGTCCCGAATAAATTCTAGGGCATATTCCATGAAATTTTGGATGCCGCTAGGAATTTTCTGGACGTTTTTGGTGGCAGCTAGTGATGCTATTACTAGGATAGCAATCACAAACCATGAGGTGAGAAATACTTGCCCATGTATTTTAAGACTGCCCAGTTGCCACAAGAAGTGATGACCTACTTCCAATTCGGCGAGGGGAAAAGCATTGAAGGCGTTTAATACACTAAGCATGGGCGTTGTTCAAGATTTTCCCAAAAAATTGCAAATGGGAGGATTGTCTGCAAGGGTTTAGTAGTGCTAAACTCCTACAACTAGCTTTAAGCTTCAGGATTGAATACAGTTTGCACCAGATAGATGACGAGGGTAGCTTTGTAGGTGAGAAACCCCAAGAATATGGGCAGAATATGTAGCTGATGCCATTGAGTCGCCAATATAATCGGTATCATGATTAGAGCAAAACGATTTTTACTCAAACTTGGTTTTTCACCACCAAATCTCTCGACATCGTTAGCCAGCATTTTTAAGTAAACCACACCTGTACACGCCCCAATCAAATAATTTAGGGCTATGTTTAAGGAATAAAAAATCCACACAGAGATAAAAATAATCCCCGTCAACACAAGTGTGATGACTAGCAACTTCTGATAGAGTTGATAGAACTCTTGCATGGAAGAGCTTACTGGTTCTGTTTGAGCAAAACCAGATTTCTCATCTTGTTGTGTTGTCTGAGTCGGTGCAATTGATTCTTCTGACAAGCTCACGAGACTTGAAACCAGTACAGCTAATATGAGATGACTGTACATTCAGTCAGTTGAATCATATCACGATCCGGTAACACTACTTTAGAAAAAAACAATTAACTTATTTTTGGTCATTGGTCATTGGTCATTGGTCATTGGTCATTGGTAACATAATCACCTATGACTGATTTTTTTCATGAAGCGGGGGTTAGTAAGAGTAGTTGTTGTTTGAGGAGGTTTCTTACTCCGTCTAAGTCTAGCTCGACTTGGGCTAAAATTTCAGCCACTGTGGCATTGTTACCACATTTTTGCATAAATTCAAATTCTGCTGTTGATAAATTAATAATTTGATAATCATAGTTAAATAAGCATTGACTGGGAAACCCATCTATGCAAGGGTTAAGTTCAGGAATAGCTGCTAGTAATGTGTTATCTGCTGACCAGTCTGTTTTAGTGAAGGGGGGACGAGTGAGGAAAAATTCGTAATGGGTAACTTCGGGATTCAGTAATTCTATCAATCGGTAAAGTTCTCTTTCACTTAATTCTTTTGCTCTTTCAATTAACTCCGGTGCTTTTTCTAGGAGGTTTTCCAGTTGCCAAAAACTAGGATTAGAAAAACCTACAAAGTCTAAACCGGAAGCTTCTATTAATGCAAATAGTGTATCAATATTGTAATCAGTTTCTTGAGGATGGACGTACATATCAGCGAAACATTCATCTCGCTGGTTTTCCATTGCCCATCTTTCTTTTTCGCGCTTGACAATGCGGTTATTTTCTGGTAGGGAAGCGAAGATTTGTCGTCCGACTTGGACACCATCACGATAGTCGCCTTTTTTGTTACCTTGGAGGAGAGCGATCGCTTTTTGCATCAGTTGTATTTCCCATCTTCCCAGTTCTCCATACACAAAAATGTGTATTAATCCACCGGGGGCGAGTTTTTTCGCTAATGCTTCAATACCCCGAATGGGATCTGGTAAATGATGAAGCACACCAACGCAATTAATTAAATCAAATTCTCCTGGTATCTTATCCACATCATAAATACTCAGATGATGAAATTCTACACGGTCAGCGCCAGAACTTTGACAGCGTTTTTTTGCTACTTCTAATGTACCAGCACTTAAATCTATTCCCACTACCTGCGCTTGTGGGTTGAGATGTACTAAATATTCTGTGCCGACTCCTGAACCACAACCAGCATCTAAGATGCGGATATCTTGCTTTTGTGGTTTTCTACCTGTGCAGAAGTTATAAGCAGCTAACCAATTCCAACGCCAATTATATCCTGGTGGTGGTTCATCGAGGATGGGTTCGGGAGGGAATGGATAGGTATCGTAGAGTTTCGCAACAGCAGCACTTACTTGGGAGTCAGACATGATTAGGAATAACGCAGCATTTCTGAGTTTACCGGATAGGGGGTGATGAGAGTAAAAAAGTTTTACAGCTTACATACAGCTAGTTGACGTACCAAGTATTAATGTATAAAAATTAATAGAGAATCGGTATTATACTGTATTTATTTCATAATTCAGGAAACATTAGATGTGGTAATAAAAGAAATACCTTACTTGGACAAATACTGTAGCCAAATTACGAGGGTTCAACGGCTGTAGAAGCATTGTGAATACAGGGGAAACGCATCTAAATTTTATTGACAAAACACCATTTTTGTGTATAAACGAAGGAATCGGTATTTATCAGTCATCGTGATGGTTTAAATCATTGTCAATAAGTAGACGTTAATGCGAATTTTTGGGTCATTATTGAGATTAAATAGTCCTTATTGATAATATGCGTTTCCCCTGATTGTGAATACGACCAAGAGACGTAAGCTTGGCAAAAATCTGGGATAATAAAATAGGCTCAGGCAGGCTGTTGCAGAAGCATTTTTAACATTTCCCGAACATATCGAAACCCCCGACAGTAAGCCTGAAGATCAACAATGCCAGCACCGGGATTAGACCTCTTGCAGAATTCATTTTATGTTACAATGGGCGTTGGCCTTAATTTTATTCAAAAGTTAGAATTAAACGCCTATCTTTACATTTGCGATCACAACAATACCCAAACACACATAAAACCTAAAACCTCCAGTTGTACCATAGAAACAATTGTCCAAGAGGTCTATTATATTCACGAAACTGAGCTAAAAGATGATGGGACAAATTGACCATGAAAAAAGAAAGATCGACAGCATTAGTTACCGCAGTTTGACCCCTATTCATAAAATCTTCTAATCCCCAAAATTGTTTAGCATCACGAAAATTGAATTCGATTTGGAAGCGCAGTTTACGGAAAGCTTTGCCTCCTAGCATCTGTTTGCGCTAAATCTTGCCACTCTTACAGATTAGAGTAGCATTCCTCAACTATTGATTATCTTTGCTACGTTGAAAATCTAATAACTCCATTATAAATTCTTGCAGCTTACTTGGAGAATGCCTAATCCCATTAATCATATCTAGCAGTTGTTTTGGGGTAGGATTTGTATGTTCATAGTATGCAAGAAGTTCTTGAGATTTATAGGCAATAGTATATCTTGTCAAAAAATCTAATCTGGAATTTTGCTCAAATAGGTAACAAGCGATTGAGCCAACAACACATGAAACAATGAGGAAAAGAATATTACTCATGAATAGTGCAGTATTTTCAAAAGAAGAAAGCAGATTTTGAAAATAAATTGCCATTATTCCATAGCCAAATATAATAAGAAATCCAACTAGCACAGCATTTAAAAATAGTAGCCTAGCAAACAAGAATATATAAAACATTATATGGATTAAGCCTGCATAATAGGTTGTATATTCCAGTTCTGTAGGTTTAGAAAAAGCAATCATAAATGTAATTCCTAAACCTCCCATCAACGCAACAATAATTATAATGGTTTGATTAAATTTTTGGAAAACTTTTTCAAAAAAAGAAGTGCAAAATACTATGATGGTTATCAGACAAAATACTAATCTAATAGGGATAGATATAATTTTAGTTTCGGGTAAACAAAATATATCTGCTATGGCAAACAATCCATAAAAAGTAAAGGCATAAGTAGATGCCAATCTAATGCTAATCAAAGAGCTTTGAAAGTAATCAAACCAAAATAATTCTTCAATCTTCTTTAAGGTTCTCTGATAATCAGCACAATAATCCTTTTTAACAAAAGTCAAATTAATATCTTGTATCTGGTTCAATAGATTATTTATAATATAAAATACCTTTGTTAATGATTTTAATAACAAGCTTAATAGGTAGCCTTTTCTTGACATCCTGATGTTTTTTACTCTAGTGTTATTCAATTCAGCTTCAAGTTGGTTTTTAGGTTCTAATAATGATTGTTTTTTGAATCGAATATTTTCTGGGTGTGGCAAAACATTATTATTTCGAGAATAAGCAAAGCTTTCAAGTAAGAACTTTTCCAAGATTTGCGGTGAGGAGCCAATCCTGCTGATGTTATCAAAAAATTTCTCAGGATTCTCGTATTCGAAAAAATGCAGAAACTCTCGGAATGAGTTTGATATGGTATAGCGGATTAGAAAATTTAATCTTATAGTTCTTTCAAAGATATTGCAGGCTGATGCTCCTACGATTAAGCAAGTAATCAGGAAGAAATTATTATTAAAATATCTTAAATGTTGTAATTGGTAGTCTAATGTTGTTGATTGGCTAATATGATTAATTGCTGCATATCCAAATAGAAGAATGAGACTGACTACAAGGGCATTGAAAAATCTTAAACCAGAGATTAAATAGATATAAAATATAATCAACGTCAAAGCTCCGTAGTAAGTATGATGACCCAGTTCATCAATACGGGATAAGCTCATAGTTGAAATTATGCCTAATGCTGCTGCGGTTAGGGAAACACTGATAATTTGTTGATTATATTTACTAAATATTCTTGGGCAAAAAGCCAGGTAAGTTGTTACAAATAGAATAGAGCAAACAAATAGTTTAATCAACCAAGCAGTAACTTTTGTCTCTGGCAAGCACCAAATATCTAAAACACCAAGTATTATGTAAAATAAGATTAAGGCAATGCCTGATATTCGCATAGCCTTGAGATTAATCTTATAATGATCTTTGATAAATTCTGTTTCTACTTGCTCTATGGCTTGAGAACCATAAATTCCATAAATATTGCTACAGTAATTCGGATTTAATTTTTCCCATAAATCTACCAAAGTTCCAGGGATAGTTTGTATTAACCCCTTGTAAGAATCTATAATTGCTTTGAATATTTCTGTCTGGATTTCTGCGTTCGTATATCCTGCGGAATCTGATTGATTTTGAATGTCAAGAATATACGCTTGATAGTCTTCTGGTAGAAGCAAAATCAGCCACTTAACAACCTGAGTGATAACTGCTTGTCCCCAATTTCTCACAATTGCTCCTTTATACCAGGGTGAAAGGCGATTATTGACTATTTTAATATCTTTTCTAACCCTATTTCTGAGAAATTGCTGATGGTAGGGATTGAGCCTTTCTTATTACCGATTCATTTTCTGGGTTAAAAGTCTCAGACTCTGTTTCCACAGGGGATTCCAATAAAGCTCTGCGAAATCGCCATGTATTTTCTAGGATAGCTCTGCCAAAAGGGGTAATGTCATAATATTTTCGCCGGGGACCGATTTGTTCATCTCCCCAACGATAAGTAACTAATTTGTTCTTTTCTAATCTTGCCAGGGTTGGGTAAAGGCTACCTAAGCCTAATTCACGAGTTCCCCCGCTTGCTTCTTTAATGGCGTTGACAAATTCCAGTCCATACAAACTACATTGGTATAAAAGTGTCAGCAGGTCTTCCTCTAATGCGGAAATTACAACTGCTTGGTCTTTGGTCATCTTACTCACGTTTTTACGTCACTAAATAGGAATGGTTGAGAACTAGATTAGTCTTTACAGGTTAAGTTGTGTTTTGTCACTAAGATTTTTTACCAGAAAGACTTTCCAACTTTTTGGGCTTAACTATAAGTATATCCTAACTATATCCAGTTTAGTATACAACTTCTTTTATTTGACATACTATACAAACTTGATATATAAATAATGTTATAGATGTTTGTATAGATCGCGTAGCTTACTGATCGCCCGTAGTCCAATTTATCCCATTCAACTTTTAACATCTGAGGAAATGCAATATTCCCTAATTTGTCATTCGCGCGAAAACCATGGACTTAAACAATCTATGAATTTAAGGTAAACCCATATCTACTGAAGTTGAGTTAAATAACCTGCTTTCAGCTTTTACCGAAGTGTGTTAGTGAAGTTTACCGAAAGTCTCACCTATCGCTCTTGTGTTTAGTAGAAGTCTCAAAAAATTACCAGTGTTTTGCAATACGGAGTCAACATAAGACTTATATAAGTTTAAGCCTAATATAAACTTATGCTTAGACTCAACATAATCTCAGAACATTAAAATTTACAAAAAACACAAAAATTAATCAAGAGAGGTAACTAATATCATGTCTTTATATACACAGAAGGAATTAAACCAAATGAACATAGTAAGCAGATATCTTCCTGATCTTATTAAAGGAGAAATGACAATATCCCAAGTATCAACCAAAACAGGATTAAGTGTTCATGCTATAGTATCTTTTCTAGACTACCATAAAATACTTTCTGATTACAGAATTAACTTTTCTCTAGAAGAGATTGCAACATATAATAATGAAAATTCAGCTTATGCAGCAATAAATAATTATGATAAAGCAAGACAAACTTCCCCAGAAGAACTTCAAAAACTAATAATTTCTCAACGACTGGATATAATTGGGGAGCTAAAACGTTTTTTTCCAAATAGTACCAATGTAGATTTTGAAAAATATCAAAATGCTTTAGACAGTATATCTATAGATTCACATAGCTATGATATAAGGAGGGGGGATGGAAATGAATATACTGTATTTATTAATGCAAAACTTGGATATCAAGATGATTTTGGTACAGAATTTAAAATTGGATTTGTCAATCAAATAGGTACGAACTCTGTAGTCGATAGAGTAGAAATTGAAGGTTCTATTAAGCTTGGGAATATTTCTAGTTCATTTCAAGGGTTAGTGATTTGGGATGAAGTTAATAGAGAAATTTTGGTAAAAAATAATAAAAATGAAATAAAATCATCTCTCAAATTACCAAAAACTGGTAGTGGCAAAGTTGATATAAGTATTGGAATAGATAGTAATAGTAATATTTCATTGGCATCAGATATATCTGCTACAGCCATAAAAAACAAAATTCCTTTGGTTCTACCGTTCCCCTTATGATCAAACATCCTTTTAATATATCCAAAACCATTGGTGTTTTGAAAATATTAAAACCTCAAATCCAATCGGTGTAGGGGTTTCAGGGATATTTTACCGAAAATATCATAAAGGGAGCGGTAGAGCCATTCCTTTAAGCATTTCTTATGGCGAAAAATCAAATGGTGAGATACAGGGAGGAATAGGATTTAGTAACCCCATGCTAGATAGGCTTGGAATTAATGCAGAAGTAGGTGTAGGATTTACATTTCAAAAAGCTAAAGAAAGAAGACCTAAAAAAGTAGCTATTATTAAGGATAAAAGAACAGGAGAAATTCTTCAAACAGTTGAAGTTTATGATTCTGACTCTGAAATAAGCATCTATAAATATTATGATAATCAAGGTAAAAAAATTTCAGAAATCAAAAGTAAAGAGCCACTACATCCATTTTGCTTCATGGCTAAAACTCCGATCTTAATGTCAGATGGCACATACAAACCCATCGAACAAATTAAAATTGGTGACGAAGTGCTTGCATTTGATGGGTTGGGAAAACTTCAACCTCGCAAAGTAACTCATACGTTCATCACGCCAGATCAAGAAGTAGTTCAATTAGGTAATATCAAAGTCACTTTAGGACATCATTTTCTACAACCCGATGGTAGTTTTAAAGCTTTAGGCGAAATTGAAACTAACGGCTTTTTAGTAGGAGTAACAGGTAAACTCATTCCCCATCCTGGTATTAAACCAGTTGCAGGCAAACATACAGTTTATAACTTTACTGTTGAAGAATTACATACCTATGTAGCAGGAGATTACCGGGTTCATAATGAGTCTCTATCTAACTATCGCCCTGTCACAGAAGCCGGAATTATTGGTGCGGCTGTTGGAGCGCAAATTGCATCTTTGTATGCTGATGATAATTTTGCCAGTCAACTTGTAGCTCAGTCTTTAGGAAACTATACAGGTGGTTTAGCTTTAGAGGCTCTGGCTTATAAATTTAATTTATCAAATGATCCTGCTTTTCTTGCACGGGCTAATAAATCCTTATCCTTAGCCGCTTTTTACCAACGATTACCCGCTAGTTTTATCTCAACAGGTATCAGTTTAGGAAGTTCTAAACTAGCTAATTCTTTAATTAAAGCTTTTAAAATTGAAGATCCCCTAACTCAAATTGGTGTTAATACACTAATTTCAGGGACAGTTTCCTACATCATCACTAAACAAGTTGCTCTATCTTATCCTGAAACTGCTGTTGCCTTTTTTGGCGCACCTTATAAATTAGAAGCAGGAAAGGCAGTATTTGATCCCAGTCAAATGGACTTACTTGGTCAATTGCAAAACATGGGAGCTTCTGCTCTCGGTTCATTTTTAGGCTCTCAACTATATCAAGTATCAATTCAAAAATGGAATATTTTTTCAGAAGATTTCAGCATTAAAGGAGCAGGAATAGGAAGCGCATTAGGAGGTACATTAGGATCACTTGCTGTTGGTTTTGGTTGGGCATTTTCATCCTTAAGCGGTCCATTGGCACCATTAGGTTATTTTGTAGGGTCTGCTATTGGTACACTACTAGGTGGTATTATTGGCGGAACTTTTGGCGATAAAGACTATCCCCGTGCAGCCTATTCTATCACTATCGAAAATGGGATATTTGTTGCTAAATTTGCCTTTAATTTAGACGGTGGTAGTACCTCTCTTGCTCAACAAATGGGCAACAATGCCAAAGATATTCTCAACTTTCTTGCGTCTAGTGTGGGTGGTAAATTAAGTCCCACAGGCAACATCATCCTGGATATGTACTTCTATGGTCATTACCTAAACAGTTATTTTTATAAAGACTTACGGGTTGGTGCTGACGCTGCCGGCGGTTCTAGCGATTGGCGATATCCCAATCGTTTTAGTAATGCTCAAGATGCCATCATTCGTGGGATTATTGATCAAATCAAAGCTGCTCAATTTGAAGGTGGCGACCTTTATATCAAACGTCTTTTAAAATCATTACCCACTGACGTTAACACCTTAGATAAATTAAATGCTGATTTTCAAGTTGCTAGAGAATGGGGTATTTACAAAGATAATTCCGTATTATACGAAAAAAATATCAACTATCTCAAAGCCAATGCTATTAAAGATGCAGAAACCAGAATTTTAGACCTGCGCTCTCAGTCTCAAAGTTCCGTTACCCCGAATCCTAACTATGCTTTGAAATTTGATGGAGTCAACGATTATCTAGAATCTGCTTCCGCAATTATTCCAACTCAGGGAACTAATAACCCATTCAGCGTTTCAGTTTGGGCAAAAATTGATCCCAGCATTCAAAACGGTTTATTTGAATTGGTGTCTCAAGGAACCGGCAGTAATGCCTTCTATATTGGGGGACAAAATGGAAAAATCAGGGCAGGGGATACGTGGATAAATACAGGAGTTGATGTACCTGGTGATGGACTTTGGCATCTTTTTACAGTAGTTCGAGATAACAGTAATACTCATCTTTATATAGATGGACAATTAAAAGCCTCTAAAGGTTCTGTAATAGCCAATCCCGCTAACACCGTATTTCGTGTAGGCAGACAATATGGCGATTATTGGGAAATTCCCAAAGCAACTATTGGTGAAGTCAGCGTATGGAATACCGCCATTAGTGCCGCACAAGTTCAGGGTATGACTAAGGATGCTCTCACTGGTAGTGAAGGTGGTTTAGTAGCTTATTGGAAACTAAATGAAGGTATTGGCAGTGTTGCTAAAGATAAATCGCAGTTTCAACGCCATCTGACTATTAAAGAAGCAGAGTGGGCATCTGGGATAGATCCAAAAGTTAAAGATTTTAATCTGAATGTTTTACCTTCCCAAGTTACACTCTCTTTACAAACTAATGATTTAATCATCAATGGTGAACGATTTACAAATTGGGTAAATGCCCAAAATCGGCTCGAAATCCTGCGCTTTGCTGATGGAAGTCGCTTTAAAATTGTTGTAAATAATGGTTTAGTGAAGCTAGAAGATGAACGAGTAGCTAATTGGCAGCAAATTCAGACTAGAGCAACCCAACTCAACCTTAATACCCCTAACTCTTCTGATAATTTTGTTAACAATAATGCCAGTCGCATCGTCCAAGGTTCTGATTATGCCCTGAAATTTGATGGAGTCAATGATTATTTAGAATCTACCTCCTCAATTATTCCTACTTCAGGAACAAATAACCCATTTACTGTTTCCGTTTGGGCAAAAATTGACCCCAGCATTCAAAAAGGATTATTTGAATTAGTCTCCCAAGGTACAGGAATCAATGCTTTCTATATTGGCGGGCAAAATGGCAAAATTCGAGTTGGAGATACTTGGCTAAATAGTGGAGTTGATGTTCCTGGTGATGGACAGTGGCACTTATACACCGTTGTTCGCACTCAAACAAATACATTTGTCTATATTGATGCAGAATTAAAAGCTTCTACAGCACCAGCTATAGTAAACCCTGCGAATACAGTATTTCGTGTGGGACGGCAATATGGCGGTTTTTGGGAAGTCCCTAAAGCAACCATCGCTGATGTTAGCGTATGGAATACCGCTATTAGTGCAGCACAAATTCAGACCATGACAAAACAACCTCTCGCAGGTAATGAAGCTGGTCTTGTAGCTTACTGGCAACTGAATGAAGGCACTGGCACTGTTGCCAACGATAAATCCTCCTTTAAACGGAATCTGACTATTAAAGAAGCGGAGTGGACTGCGAGAAATGTTGGTGGGATTGGCGATGATATTTTAATCGCTACTGCTTCGGGACAAATTCTTGATGGAGATAAAGGCGATGATATTTATCGCTATAACCGAGGTCAGGGAACTATAACTATCAAAGATGCAGGTGGATTAGATACCATTGAATTTGATGCGAGTATTCAATTATCAGATTTATTAGTTCAGCAAAATGGCAGCAATTTAATTATTGCGCTCAAAGACCCGAATAATCCTACAGCAGCTATTTCCACTTTACCTAATAAGCTGATTCTCTCAGACTTTGCCACGAAAAAGATTGAACGGTTACGTTTGGGTAACAATGAAGAATATTCAATTACCACAACTGGATTAACTGCTAATAATCAACCCATTAAAGTTGATCGTGCTTTATCTTTCGATGGCATTGATGATTCCGTTCTAAATACTACCAAGTTTGCCGACGTTAAAGATACATTTACCATTGAATTCTGGGCAAATCCTACAGCAACCAGAGCTTCTACTCCCCAAGCTACTTCAGGAGTTACAGGCATCAATTCTCAACGTTATGCGATCGCTCCTCTGAATGGCTCAGTGACTATAGGTGCTGGTCATGTCTATGCGGGGGTATCTGTGGGAACAAATGGAATTAGCCTGTTTGAACATAGTGGAAATTATTTGCCTTCCCTATTAGTTCACAACACGAATTTATCGGGTTGGAATCATGTAGCAATAATTTATAACAATAAAACACCCAGCCTTTATCTAAATGGTCAATTTGTGAAAACAGGTTTGACCAGCACTGGGATAGTCCATCCAAGTGCTTTATTAGGTGGTTTAAGTAACTACGGTTCTTTTCAAGGTTCTCTTGATGAAGTTCGCATTTGGAATAAAGCTAGAACTCAAGCAGAAATTCAAGCAGACTTGAATCGTACACTCACAGGTAGTCAATCTGGATTAGTAGCTTACTATAACTTTGATGAAGTAACGGCTACAACTGTTAAAGATTTGACCATTAACCAAAATAATGGCACGATTCTAGGAGCGACACGAAATATCAAAACTCTGTTTGGTACGGAAGTTAATGATACTTACACTTATAATCTAGGCGACTCTGCAAATGTCAGCATTTACGATATTGGTAACTACGAAGGAATAATCAGAGACGGTGGTATTGATACTCTGGAATTTGGCGCAGGAATCACCCTCAATTCTCTGCAACTGACTCTACAAACTAACAACCTCATCGTTAAAGTTAACAACATATCTACCATCACCATACAAGATTGGCTCAGGCCTCAAAGCAAAATTGAAATCTTCCGTTTGGCAGATGATAAAGAATACAATCCTGTTCTCAATTTTGATGGCACAGTTTCCCTACAAGCAGCCTTTAGTCCAGGCAATCCTAACTACAACCTAGCCACAGACAAACCCGCAACTTATTCAGTTAGTTCCAATAAATTGCTGGTATTTGATTTGGGTGCAGACGGACTACAACTGATTTCCGCTGAAGATTCTATGACCTTGTTCGATGTAGACAATGATGCTTTCCCCGAACAAATGGGATGGGTTGCCCCTTCAGATGGTTTCCTTGTCTGGGATAGAAACAATGATGGATTGATTACTTCCCTCACTGAATTTTTCTCCCTGCAACAACAAAATCAAGTCGGTTTTTTAGGTGCTATAGACACTAACCAAGATTTAGTTATTGACTCCAAAGATAGCAACTTCAGCCAACTCCGCATCTGGACAGATACAAACCTAAATGGTGAAGTAGAACTGGGTGAATTAGCTGCCCTTTATCGCTATGGAGTAAATTCAATTTCCATTACTCCACAAACCAAAAACTACAACATTGCAGGCAACAAAATCACCGCCTCAGCCTACTTTACTCGTGTTGGCTTTGAAACGAGATCCTATAGCCAACTTTATGATGTTGCCTTTACCTATAACCCCAATGGTGCAAAACTAGAACAAGTTAGTCCAGGACTATCTCGTTTTTCTTACGAAAACAAACCTGATATTATCTTTGCCGATGATTCAGCCCCAAATATTAATCTAATTATCGATCCTGTTGAAGTTTATTCTGCAACAGGCGGCAAAGGCAACGATGTTTTAATAGTGAAATCCGGTAGTACCAAAGGGGCAGTTCTCAGTGGTGGTGACGGTAATGATCAATTAGTCGGTTCTAATGGTAATGACATCTTCACAGGAGGATCAGGAATTGACTCTATTGATGGAGGCGCAGGGGATGACCTGATTACCATTGATAAATTTGATAACCTCAACAATATCAAAGGTGGTCTTGGATTCGATGTTTTAGTGATTGAAGGGGATGGAGATGTTAGCTTTACCCTTGATAATCTCGGTGTTGAAGTAGTCAACGGAAATCAAGGTAACAACGTTTTTACAGCAAATGGTACTCAGGATGTAGTTATCTCTGGTGGTGCAGGTAACGATACCATCACTGGTGGTCAAGGTAATGACAGACTAGAAGGAAATGAAGGGAATGATAGCCTCAACGGTGGAAGTGGTGATGACTATATCAATGGTGGTGCTGGTAATGACACCATGAATGGTGGCTCAGGTAACGATATCTATGTTGTTGATAGTACAGGTGATGTAGTAACAGAAACATCTACCCTAGCTACTGAAATTGATACAGTTCAATCCTCTATTTCTTATACCTTGGCAGCAAATGTAGAAAATCTCACCCTCACAGGTACAGGGAATATCAATGGTACAGGAAACAGCCTCAACAACACCATCACAGGTAATGCTGCTAACAATATCCTTAACGCTGGTGTGGGTAATGATAGTGTATTTGGAATGGAAGGGACAGATACTATCTTTGGAGGAATCGGAGCAGATACTCTAACTGGGGGACTAGGCGCAGATCGCTTTGTCTATTTTAATTTTAATGATTCGCTATTACCTGCACCTGATCGCATCATTGATTTTAATCCAGGTCAGGGCGATCGCATAGTTCTTAATTCCCAACCTACCGCGCTTTTCAATGCTGGTATTTTCTCCACCGCTACCTATTCTACATTAAATGCAGCAGCGATCACTGCCTATCAAGATGCTAATCCCAATCTTGCTGGAACACAACCTTTAGCTGTTAACCAAGCTGTATTTTTTGGTTGGAATGGTGGTACTTATCTATCAGTCAACGATAGTCTTGCTGCCTTTAATTCTAGTAGCGACTTGTTAATTAATGTCACAGGTATAACTGGTACACTGGCTACTGGTTTATTAACTATTAACAACTACTTTTCTGTATAGTTTGTCTAATGTAATAATACTGTAGCCAAAAAAAGAGGATGAAGAGAGAGGGCTGATGTAGTAGAGTTATAGTTTTCCAAAACAAAAACTCAAAAACCACATACAGCCCATGTTTGATCCAGCATTCCGCACTTCAAGATGTCACATATTTATGCTTCAAAAAATGTTACCAAATTAGAATAAGTAGGTCGACATAATAAAACCAAATTGTGTAAAGAAAAGTAAAATCTCCAAAAACCTCTTCACTCTTGCCTTTCCACAACAATAATTTTTAACGCCGACCTACTTAGTTTTATTAAGTATTAATCCTGATTTTTCCTCGTGGTAATGCGATAGCGAAGCGCGACCTAGGAATCGCTATCTGACCATTATTAGCCCGATATTGGTAATCTTGGTGTATTACAAAATGAAGTGTGGAATGTGGGTTATATAAATATAGGTTATCACCCACACTCTTGATTTTTATTCAATCCCCTTACAAACAACAACTAATAGCTAATTCTGCATTCTTCACCAAGGTCTCCTTATCAAGAGTCGAAACCGGATATTGAGGAGTTATCCGCAATAACTTTTCCACCCTCTCCCGTGCAGCTTCCACAACTCCTGCATTTAAACTACCATTATTCAAACTAGCAGAAAAATCTTCAGCTATTTTATATGTTCGTTCTAAAGAAGAAGAATTGATATTACGAGAAACTATAAACAAATCACAACCAGCATGAAAAGCCCGCGCAACTGTTCCCGATTGCATAAACATTTCCGAGACAGCTTTCATATCTAAATCATCGGAAACTATCACACCTTCAAAACCTAACTCTTTCCGCAAAATATCATTTAAAATGATTTTAGATAAGGTTGCTGGCACTTCTGGATCAATTTGCGGAAACAAAATATGCGCCGTCATAATTAACGGAATTTTGTCCTGAATTAATGTTTGAAAAGGAATCAATTCCCGGTTTCGCAAATCTTCCCGACTCAAATTTAATATTGGTAACTCCAAATGGGAATCAGTGCTAGTGTCTCCATGGCCAGGAAAGTGTTTAGCAGAACCTAAAATGCCCTCTTCCCGCAATCCTCGGTAATATTCCCGCGCACCTTCACTAGCGGTTTGCGGTGTATTTCCAAATGCACGGGGTCCAATAATTGGGTTTTGGGGATTAGAGAAAATATCTGCAACCGGAGACCAAGAAAGATTAATTCCCAGAGATTTTAATTCTAAAGCTGTGGCTTTTGCAACTTCATAAGCATGAGATTGCAATAAATAAGCGTAAGGAAAGCGAGTAATTGGTAAAGGTGTCCGCACAACTCGCCCACCTTCATGATCTAAAGTAGTAAATATGGAGTCGCGTTCAGAATATTGGCGAACTTCGTCAATCAGGGTTTTAAACTTTTCTAACCAGACTGGATATGGTACACCGTCAAGAAAGTTTTTAGCAAAAAAGATAACACCAATCGGTTTTAATTCATTTAACGCCCGTTTATCACCATCGTTTAAACTTGTCCCAGAAATACCCAGAATGAGGTGATTACCAAAGCTTTGTGATAATTGGGATATTGACATAATTTGGTGATTTAAGTAAAGGATAAAGTATTTTCTGGTGTTGCTAAATTCAGGTATGAAATTCTCCTGATTGAACTTATAGCTTACGCTACACAATTAAAACTCTTACCTTTGCGTCTTTGCTCCTTTGCCTCTTTGCGTGAAACAGAATTCATACTGCCATTATGCAACGCATTTTTTCTACTTATATCCTTCCATGTTACTAAAAATTAGAAACCAATAACTCACTTTTCGCATTAGCCATATTTTCAGTTTTTGGTGGAGATGGTTTCAACGTCATTTGTGGCGCATTTTGTTGTAAAACCACAGCCTGATAAGCTACGACTCCAGTATGTTCACTACCGAGACAACGAGCCGCAGTTCGAGACAAATCTAGGCTTCTTGGTGCAATATAAGGACCGCGATCATTTACACGCACAATCACGGATTTATTGTTTTGTAAATTTGTTACTTTTAAGAAGGTATTAAAAGGTAGGCTACGATGGGCAACAGTGAAATCATCTTGATTATATATCTCACCATTTGCGGTTAAACGACCATGAAAATAGCCACCATACCAAGAAGCTATACCAGAAAGTTTTGTATTTGAGGACTGTAATCCATACATTTCCATTTGCCCTTGTATCAGTGTTAGCGGTTTAGTATGGAGGGCTATTCGTAAATTATTCGTCCATTCCATTGCTAAAATATCACCGCTGCGACCAAGTTCATCAGAGATTTTTCGATCTATTGCAAATAGTAATCTATTACCTATCATCAGAGAAGGAGTCTTATCAACTAAACCTGGTTGTAATTGCGTAGGTTGTTCAGTACGTGATATTACTAATTGCTGTAAGCGTTTTTGTAAATCATTAGCTGTAATTTGATCAGGTAGTCGGGCAACAAAGCTGTTATTAACCCATACTTCATAACTGGATGAATTCCGCTTGACAATCAATACTGGTGAGTAATCATAACTTCCATTTGGCTCAATTGGATTGTTGATGATATTAAAGAAGCTTTCGAGCGATCGCACAACAGTAGCTGGTGACAAATCTAGTTTAGGAACACTAACTTGAGTAAATATTATCTGTCGAAAGTTAGTAAAATTTTGCCAGTGAGGTTGTGCAGGTATATTTTCTGGCACAGAGGCACAAAATTTTGTTTCTTTTGCCTTCAAGGTTGTTGAAGGTAGAGTCATAGACCTATCTCGATATGATGATAATCGCCTATTTATCCAATCAAATGTGAAAGAGGTTTTTGATATTAAGGTTTTTTGCCAAGCAGTTTTATATTCTTGAGAAATGGTCAGAAATTGAGCCTGGGGCTTGACTAAGTTGGTTGTAAGTTGTATTGGAGAAAATGCAGCTATTAAACCCAGCGGTAAATTTGCTGTCAACACCAAAGTACCACCTGTGAAGGATGTCGCCCATATTATTCCCGTTGATATCATAGTTTATTTATTCTCCAGATAGATGCACAATTCCTAGAGAAATAATCCCCAGGTTGAATAAAAAAGAGTTTTATGGAACAGCGAACAAATTTTTTTTGAATTAGACAATCTCTGTAAGATTTCAGACTTAATTATGATTAAACTATCTGGGATCATCATATACCGTAATGGGTATTTAAATAAATAAAAGTTTTAAATCTAGTTTTCAGGTATTACTAATATTTCCATTACTTTTGCTTATGAATAGCGATTTATCCTGCCATTTACTTTACTAAGTCACATAGGCATCTTGCATATTAATACTTAATAAAAAATCAGGTTTTGTATTTGTGACAAGCAGTTACCCAAAAATATACACGGATTGATGATGAGTCATAAACTACACTAAATATTTTTGACTTCAAAAAAATTTGTATTAATCCCTGGACTGATGATTAGGGTAAATTAGATAGTTGGCGGAAGATTTTGGGAATTTTTTGGGAAGCAATCAAACTAGAATCGCCAAATGTAACGGATTGTAACGTATAATTAGAACGACAAAACAGTTAAGAAATATTAAATAATAGTAGGTTTAAATGCGCGTAGCAATCGCGGGAGCGGGTCTAGCAGGACTTTCCTGTGCAAAATATCTCACGGATCTAGGTCACACACCCATCGTTTTGGAACGCCGAGACGTAGTGGGGGGGAAAGTGGCAGCGTGGAAGGATGCTGATGGGGACTGGTACGAAACAGGACTGCATATTTTCTTTGGGGCTTATCCCAATATGTTGCAGTTATTCAAAGAATTGGATATTGAAGAGCGGTTGCAGTGGAAAGAACACACAATGATCTTCAATCAGCCCGAAGCGCCGGGGACTTACAGCCGCTTTGATTTCCCCGATTTACCAGCACCTATCAATGGGATGGTAGCAATTCTCAGAAACAACGATATGCTGACCTGGCCGGAGAAAATCAGTTTTGGCATCGGATTACTACCTGCCATTCTCCAAGGGCAAAAGTATGTCGAAGAAATGGACAAATATTCTTTCCGGGAGTGGCTGCAAAAACAAAACGTCCCCCCCAGGGTAGAAAAAGAAGTATTCATTGCGATGTCCAAAGCCTTGAACTTCATTGACCCCGATGAAATTTCTGCTACTGTCCTCTTAACGGCTTTGAATCGCTTTCTCCAAGAGAAAAACGGCTCAAAAATGGCCTTCCTTGATGGTTCACCCACAGAAAGATTGTGTCAGCCCATTATTGACCACATTACTGAACGGGGTGGTGAAGTCCGTCTGAATGCGCCCTTGAAAGAGATTTTACTCAATGAGGATGGAACTGTGAAAGGCTTCCTCCTCCGCGGTTTAAATGGGGCAGAAGATGAAATATTTACAGCGGATACTTATGTCTCTGCCCTTCCAGTTGACCCCTTAAAGCCGATTTTGCCCATTTCTTGGAAAGAAATGCCATTTTTCCAAAAATTAGAGGGTTTAGAAGGGGTCCCAGTGATTAATGTCCATATCTGGTTCGACCGCAAATTAACAGATATTGATCATCTGCTATTTTCGCGTTCTCCTCTCCTCAGCGTTTATGCTGATATGAGTAATACTTGCCGTGAATACGCCAATCCTCACCGTTCCATGCTGGAATTAGTTCTAGCACCGGCAAAAGATTGGATATCTAAATCCGATGAGGACATTGTTGCTGCAACTATTACTGAGTTAGAAAAACTCTTTCCCCAACACTTTGGGGGGGATAATCCTACCAAAATGCTGAAATATCATGTGGTAAAAACACCACGTTCAGTTTACAAGGCTACCCCAGGTCGTCAACAGTACCGTCCTTCCCAGGAAACCCCCATTGCTAATTTCTATCTGACTGGGGATTACACCATGCAGCGCTATCTAGCCAGCATGGAAGGGGCTGTACTTTCTGGTAAACTGACAGCGCAGGCGATATTCCAAGCACAGACGGTAGCAAATCCCTCTAACCTGCAAACGCCAACACGACCGCCCGCCAAGAATGCTGCAACTGCCTGATTCCCCCCCGCGCATGAAAACGCTGGTCTCTATAGATGAGTCATACAACCTTTGTCGGGAACTCACAGCTAAGTACGCCAAGACTTTTTACTTGGGGACAATGTTGATGAGTCCGGCCAAGCGTCAATCTGTTTGGGCAATTTATGCCTGGTGTCGCCGCACAGATGAATTAGTGGATGGTCCTGCATCTGGTATTACCACGCCAGAAACCCTAGAACTATGGGAAAAGCAACTGGAATCCATTTTTGCGGGATGCCCATTGGATAATTATGATGTAGCGTTAGTAGATACTCTCCAACGCTTTCCGCTAGACATTCAACCCTTTCGGGATATGATCGCCGGTCAGCGGATGGATTTGTATCGCAGTCGCTATGCAACCTTTGAGGATTTATACCTCTACTGCTACCGAGTAGCGGGGACTGTAGGTTTGATGTCAACAACGATTATGGGTATAGATAATAATATCTATACAGCCCCTTGGCATCAAGGCCAACAGCCTTATCTTCCTATAGAAGAAGCGATCGCTTTGGGAATTGCCAATCAACTCACGAATATTCTCCGTGATGTTGGTGAAGATGCCCGTCGAGGCAGAATCTATATTCCCCTAGAAGATTTGGCCAAATTTAATTACACCGAGGAAGAATGTATTCGCGGCGTAGTGGATGACCGTTGGCGTTCACTCATGCGGTTTCAAATTGATCGCGCCCGTCAATTCTATATTCAAGCAGATAAAGGTATTAGTTATCTTTCTGCTGATGCTCGGTGGCCTGTTTGGGCTGCATCCATGCTCTATGAGCAGATTTTAGAGGTGATTGAGCGCAATAATTATGATGTGTTCAGTCAGCGAGCTTATGTTCCCCAATGGAAAAAGTTACGTACTTTGCCAGCAGCTTGGATGCGATCTCAAGTTTTATAAGGAAGAACGCCGAAAACCCTTGAAAATGTGGCTGACTCAGTCAGCCACATTTGGGCTTTAGAGGATGTTTGAAAAGTGGTATTCCGTAATTTTCATCACATTGATCCAGTTCCCTCCCCTTTACAAGGGGAGGGTTAGGGTGGGGTAAAAAATATTTGATACATCAACCATAACTTTTCAAACACCCTCTTAGACAAGAGATGAAGGCTAGAGGCTTTCCTTTATCCTGCATTGACGTTAATTTTAAAATTTGAAATTATTTCAAATTTTAATCCATATTCGTGATACAACTAAATTGTCACTAAAGACATAAAAAGCTACCGAGGGACTCTCGGAAAGTTACGCTTGTCAGATATGATTTCACCCGCCAGGGCAAACGAAATCAGGGCAAGAACCCAAATATTTAAGGAACCCTGCCTGAAACTGGGATAACTGAGGGATATAGACTGAAACTCTCTATAGAATCTCCGCGTCTTTAGACGCGGAGAGTGTCAAAACTTGGTCATTGGTCATTGGTCAATGGTCAATGAATCTATTTACAAAATAACTATTGACAAGCTCAAAAACTTCTGCTACGATTATTACTCATGACCTGGAGAGGTGGCTGAGTGGTCGAAAGCGGCAGATTGCTAATCTGTTAAGGGATTATATCCCTTCGGGGGTTCGAATCCCCCCCTCTCCATTTTTACAAAAGCTACATACCGGATTTCTTAAAGAAGTCCGGTATCTGAGTATAAACTAGATCCAAGTTGAAAACTATAGTTTTGAAAGAGCTTGATGTTAACCTACATCCTCTATCTGCTTATGGTGATAATTTTATCAACTCTGTACCACTATGTTAACATCTGCAATTGATACTAACGATATAAATGCTATTCAAGCGGTAAGGGAAGGGGTCGTGGTCAGAGATCGCTCTGATTGGGGGCGTATTCGGATTTCTGATGATGATCGTCTCCGCTTTTTACATAATCAAAGCACTAATGATTTTCAATCTCGCAAACCTGGTCAGGGCTGCGATACTGTCATGGTGACATCTACCGCTCGGACGATAGATTTAGTGACTGCTTATGTATTAGATGATGCTGTTTTATTGTTAGTTTCCCCTCACCGTCGTCAGGAACTTATGGCATGGTTAGATCGCTATATCTTCTTTGCAGATAAGGTTAAATTAACTGATGTGACTGAGGAAACGGCAACATTAAGCCTGATTGGACCTCAAAGCCATGCTATCGTCGAAAATTTAGGAGCTGGTGATTTAATTGGTCAACCAGATGGTAATCATATTTTAGTTGATCGGGTGATAGTTGCAGTGGGTAGTGGCTTGGCTGCACCTGGATATACATTGATTTTACCGATTGCCGAAAAACAAATATGGTGGGAGAAAATACTAGGATTGGGGACTGTGGAATTGAGCGATCGCGCTTGGGAAATGTTACGAATATTACAAGGTCGTCCCGCGACCGATTCAGAACTCACGGATGATTATAACCCCTTGGAAGTGGGTTTATGGCAGACAGTTTCCTTTAGCAAAGGTTGTTATATCGGTCAGGAAACCATTGCCAGACTTAATACATACAAAGGTGTAAAGCAATACCTTTGGGGAATTCGTCTTAGTGCTGCGGCTGAACCGGGAACAGTCATCACCATTGGGGAAGAAAAAGTAGGTAAACTCACCAGCTATACAACCACTCCTGATGGTCATTTTGGACTAGGTTACATCAGAAGTAAAGCTGGTGGAGTTGGCTTAAAAGTACAAGTTGGAGAAACAGAAGGAGAAATAATTGCTATTCCCTTTGTTTCCCACGAATATCCATTAAGTAATGCCTAATTGTCCATTACCCATTTCCTCTACCTGGACACAATTCATCTAGCCAAGACGGAAAAATATTGCCATGAGTAGATGAAATCCCGGTAATATTTGGGCTGGAAATTCCCGTAGTTATCAATCGTTTATCTATTTGTTCCCTGGCCAATCCGACAGGTAGCTTAACTGAAGAATGATGATGAATCGGTGTAGCCACTGCAATCACAGAAATGCCTGTAGTCATTTTCAATAACACCTGTTTGCGTTCTTTGGGTACAGGTGAATCTGTCAAGGCTATATGAGCAGGAGAGGTACTCACAATCTCATTTTTTGCGGTAGAATGCTGGGATTTTAATAAGTTTAATTCCTGTTCAGGATTGAAGTGCAAACACAAAGCTGCAATTATCCTATCAGGATCATTGTTTAAATCCAAAATGAAAGGGAGGATTTTTTTTAACTCTGGTTCTAAAGTGGATAAAGTTGCTAAAATGTAACCAGAAGAAGGTCTGCGGATGCCAGCATAATCTTTCCAGATTCGCATTTTAACTAGCCAAGAACGATTTTGTTCGTAATAAATTAGCCACTTCATTTTTAATGCTTGACGTAGATGCTGAATATCCATTCATTCCCTCACTTCTTACTGTACTAAATTACAGCATTTATATATTTTCAGTGATCTTTATCCCTGGGGATGAAACCGATAATAAAGCATTTCCTTAACTCTTTTACCAGCTAATAAATGTTGTTCCACTAATCTGGGTATTTCTTGAGGTAAAACCCGACAATACCAAACCATTTCGGGTAAAACTAGCACCATTGGACCATTACCACATTGACCTAAACAGCCACTAGCTGCAATTGTCACATTAGGAGCAGGTAAAGCTTGTAAAGCTGCTAATACTTCTTCTGCACCTTGTTTTCTACAAGTACGATGTTGACATACTTTTACAGAAATAGGCAGGGGTTGTTCCTGAGTTGGGACGTTTGACATTTGTTTACAGTTAATTCACTGAAAATATCCAAATATTTACTGTTTTTACTTGCTAGTAACTTTTTTATCAAGACGTTCAGCCAGCCATAATTTAATAATAGAATCAGAAGTAACACCCAAGCACTGGGCTTCATGTTCTAAATCGCCACTATGATACTATATTTGGTATATGTGGCGATCGCTAAGAAATCCTAATTGATCACTAATCCTTTACTGGCTAACCATGCACTATTAAATATTCGTGATTGATAGCGAGAACCACTGTCACACAAAATAGTTACAATAGTATGTCCTGGACCCAACTGTTTAGCTAAAGCCACAGCCGCACCGACATTAATTCCCGTTGAACCACCCATTAATAAACCATCTTTTCTTAATAGTTGATAAACAACACGCAAGGCTTCAGAATCATCAATTTGGATAGCATCATCAATAGGTGCGTCTTCCATATTGGCGGTAATGCGACTATTACCAATACCTTCAGTAATCGAATTACCTGCTATTTTGATCTCACCAGTTTTGATATAGCTATATAGTCCACTACCTAAAGGGTCAGCAACAACACATTTAACGCCCGGATTTTGTTCTTTTAGGTACATTGCCACACCAGCATAAGTACCACCAGTACCAGTTGATGCCACCCAGCCGTCAATTCTACCATTTGTCTGTTGCCAAATCTCTCTACCTGTGGTTTCATAATGGGCAGTACGATTGGCTAAATTATCAAACTGATTAGCCCAAATGGCGTTTTCCATTTCTGCCGCAATTCTACCAGATAGTTTAACGTAATTATTCGGATCTTTGTAAGGGACGGCAGGAATAGGACGAACTTCCGCACCCAAGGTAGTTAAAGCATCTATTTTTTCTTGGGATTGGGTATTGGGAATAATAATCAAGCATTTATAACCTTTGACGTTGCAAATATGTGCCAGTCCAATTCCCGTATTTCCCGCTGTTCCTTCGACTACTGTACCACCGGGTTTGAGAAGTCCTTTTTTTTCTGCATCTTCGATAATATACAGCGCAGCCCGATCTTTGACAGAACCACCAGGGTTCAGATATTCGGCTTTGGCTAAGATCTCACAACCTGTTTCTTCGCTAAAACTGTTTAAACGAATTAATGGGGTGTTACCAATTGTACCAACAAATCCATTTTTGATATCCATTTTGTATCTACCTGAGTTTTTCCCAATCAAATTTTGACATTTTTATGTAATTTTGTTTCGCGCAAAGACGCTAAGGAAGAAATACATTAAAATTGCTATAATCTCAATTCTAATGGGATCTTCTTCCCGAAAATTTCTGAAAAGCAAGTACAAAAGATTGAATTTAAACTCAATCTAGCAATGTTAATATTGCTTTGTTTGTTTCTGTGCGTAAGTTATCATACAATATACTAAATGATTTCATAAACAAGGTGGACATTAATGAAATCTCCCCATGAACACAATCAAGACATTCAACGTCAGCTAGAAAAGCGACTCCGAGAACTGGATGATCAAATCAATGCTATTGATCAACCTGTTTATAAAACTCAGAAACATCAACCAGAACAATCTCAAAAACCTTGGCTAAGAAAAATCATTCTTGGTGGAAAAATTTTTGGTTTGGCTGTTGCAACTATAGTTGCAGTTCGAGTAGCCTCATTTTTAGCCGGAATTATTATTTTTGGGGCTTTGGCTTTTCTTGTTTACAAACTTTTCTTAGAATCGCAAATTAAAAACTCTAAATAAAGTATAATCATCATGAATTATCAAGTGGGAACTGAGCAATTTATCAATGATTTAGAACGGGTTTCTCAAGTTCGTTCGGAAATTGCTATTTGTTTAAGTAAAATCGCCGATACGATTAATCAAGCGGAGTTGGCTGGAGATAATTATTCGGGAAAATTAAGTTTAACAAGAGATATTGAAGACATTACAGCCGCTAGTAAAAATCTCAGAAATGGTGTATTTCGGCTGTTAGTTTTAGGGGATATGAAACGGGGTAAAAGTACATTTCTTAATGCCTTAATTGGTGAGAATTTATTACCCAGTGATGTCAATCCCTGCACTGCGATATTAACAATTTTACGTTATGGAGCAGAAAAGAAAGTTACTATTCATTTCAATGATGGGAAAAGTCCTCAACAGTTAGATTTTCAAAGCTTTAAATATAAATATACCATTGATCCAGCGGAAGCGAAGAAGTTAGAACAGGAACAAAAACAGGCATTTCCTGATGTTGATTATGCAGTTGTTGAGTATCCTTTGACTTTACTAGAAAAGGGGATTGAAATTGTTGATAGTCCAGGTTTGAATGATACAGAAGCTCGAAATGAGTTATCTTTAGGCTATGTGAATAACTGTCATGCAATTTTGTTTGTGATGCGGGCTTCTCAACCTTGTACTTTAGGTGAAAGACGGTATTTAGAGAATTATATCAAAGGACGAGGTTTATCGGTTTTCTTCTTGATTAATGCTTGGGATCAGGTAAAAGAATCATTAATTGATCCTGATGATATAGAAGAATTAACATCAGCAGAAACTCGACTCAGACAAGTATTTAAAGCCAATTTGTCTGAATATTGTTATGTAGATGGACAAGATATTTATGATGAAAGAGTGTTTGAACTTTCTTCAATTCAAGCACTACGACGCAGATTGAAAAATCCCCAAGCTGATTTAAGTAAAACTGGGTTTCCTGAGTTCATGGGGGCGTTAAATACCTTTCTGACGAGGGAAAGAGCGATCGCTGAATTACGTCAAGTCAGAACCTTAGCTAGACAAGCGGTAAATCATACTTATGAAGCTATTGAAAGACGCATTCCTTTACTAGATCAAGATGTAGATGAATTGAAAAAACGCATTGATTCTGTTGAACCTGAATTCACCAAACTTAATCAAATTCGTGATCAATTTCAAAAAGAAATTATCAATACTAGAGATAATCAAGCCAGAGGCATATCTGAATCTTTTCGCAGCTATGTTTTAAACTTAGGTAACACTTTTGAAAATGATTTCTTGCGCTATCAACCAGAATTGAATTTGTTTGATTTCTTGAGTAGTGGAAAACGAGACGCTTTTAACATTGCACTTCAAAAAGCCTTTGAACAATATATCACTGATAAATTTTCAGCTTGGACATTAAATGCTGAAAAAGAAATGAATACAGCCTTTAAAGAATTATCTAATTCTGCTTCCCAATATGGTGCTTCTTACAATCAAGTTACCAATCAAATCACCGAAAAATTAACCGGACAAAAAGTGAACGTCAACACCCATACTACCACAGAAGATGATAACTCTCCTGGCTGGGCAAAATGGGCAATGGGTTTGTTATCTTTATCTAGAGGTAACTTAGCCGGTGTCGCTTTAGCTAGTGCAGGTTTTGATTGGAAAAATATCCTTTTAAATTACTTTACTGTAATTGGTGTGGGGGGAATGATTACAGCCGTAACAGGAGTTTTTCTCGGTCCAATTGGCTTTGCTTTGTTAGGGTTGGGAGTGGGAATTTTACAAGCAGATCAAGCCAGAAAGGAATTAGTTAAAACTACGAAAAAAGAGCTAATTAAATATCTTCCTCAAGTCGCAAATGAACAAGCACCAATTGTTTATGATGCAGTAAAGGAATGTTTTAGCACTTATGAAAAAGAAGTAAGTCAACGGATTAATGATGATATTACTTCTCGCAAATCAGAATTAGATAATCTGCTTCAACAGAAAAAAACACGGGAAATTAACCGCGAAACTGAATTTAAACGATTCAAGAATTTACAGGAGAATGTGATCGAACAACTTCAAAAAATCGAAGCTGCTTACAGCAATCTATTAGCTTATTACAGCTAATTATAAGTAGGTTGGGTTGACGCAAGGAAACCCAACACAGATTTTTTCTCACGCAGAGTCGCAGAGGCACAAAGCCAGAAGAAAATGGAGAAACAAGAGTATTACTAAAATTGTAGTTGACAAATAAGATTATGCAGCAAAAATATCAAGGTTATAGTGAATTAATAGATGCTTTAAAATCTACCTGTAAGGTATTGAATTTAAATCGCAATTCTCAACTACATCAAGATGTAAATTCTATTTGTAATTATTTAGTTAATCCTAATTTTCAGATTGCTGTATTTGGACCATTTAATCATGGTAAGTCAACTTTACTAAATGCGATGTTAGGAAATCGGACTTTACCCATTGATTTAATTCCCACAACGGGTGCAGCAATTACTGTTAAATATGGGACAACTGTGCGGAGTCGGATTATGTTAGTAGATGGTACAGAAATCTATCGCAGTGGTACAGAAGTTTTACAACAATTTGCAGTTTTAGATGGTAATAGACAGATGCGAAAAGATGTTGCGTCTGTTGAGGTTTTTTGTCCTCATCCTTTTTTAGAAACAGGAATTGAATTTGTTGATTTACCGGGAACTAATGATAGAGAAGCACAGGATAATTTAGTAAAAGATAGATTATTCGGTACAGATTTAGTTATTCAATTATTAGATGCACGAAAACTCATGACTTTAGGAGAAAGAGAAAATCTCCGCGATTGGTTATTACATAGAAATATTAAAACAGTTATTTTTGTAGTGAATTTTCTCAATTTACTCGAACCGGAAGAACAAAAACAAGTCCACAATCGGTTACTATTTGTCGCTGAAAGTTTCCGCGCTGATTTACCTCCTGGTTTCAGTAATTTATATCGAGTTGATGCTTTACCTGCTTTACGCGCAAGATTAAAAGGTGATGTTGCGCTTGCAAATAGTAGTGGTTTAGTTGCTTTTGAAACTGCTTTACAAAATTTAGTCGGGATTTTACAGCAAAATTCTGGTAATGTGCGTTTACCAAGATTGCAAACTATATCTTCTCAATTGCAAACTTTATTAGTTGATAAAATTAATAAGTCTGATCAAGAAATTAAAATATTTGATGATAAAGAAAAATCCAAACTAGAAATTAAACAAAAAGCCCAAAATCTAATTTATCAAGGTTTTAAAACCAGTATTGATGAATTAGAAAGTTGGTTATCTTTACCTAATTTAATTACAAAATATCAAGGTGATATTGCAGTCGCATTTGCGGAAAATAATTTACAATCTTGGCAAATAGGAACTTTAAAAAAAGACTTGACAGAATTACAAAACGCTGTCATAAAATGGCTATATCAAGCTTATGATTTTTTCAAATCAGAACGTCCAGAAGATTTAAAAATTCCCTTTCCCAATCCACCACAATTAACCTTACCTGTCAAACCAAATACTATTAATAGTAATGATCTAACTGACCCGGGTTCTGTAGCTGTTGGAGGTGGAATTGGATGGTTGTTGGGTGGTCCTGTGGGTGCTGCTGTGGTGGGGAGTATTTCTTATGTTT
Source organism: Anabaena sp. AL09 (assembly GCF_001672255.1). Lineage (NCBI taxonomy): Bacteria > Bacillati > Cyanobacteriota > Cyanophyceae > Nostocales > Nostocaceae > Anabaena > Anabaena sp. AL09. The sequence goes on along the minus strand of NZ_LJOQ01000085.1, from coordinate 209,205 downwards.
TAAGTAAAAATTTGCAAAAGCAGGATGAAAAATCAGTAAAAGAATCTTATCATCAACAGGTAGCAAAAATTTGTATTGATGCGGCTGAAAATTATTTATCTAGTTTTAGCAGTCAAGGTTTATCTATATTAGCTGCATATCAACGCAAAGCCGAAAAAATAATTTATTTTACAGCTAGTCAAGAACCAATGGAAATTACTCAACAAAGGGAATATCTACAAAGATTGCAAAATCAATTTAATCAGTTATTAGCAGAGTTAACAAAAGCAAATATTAACAGTAAATATCAACCTTATCAATATCAACCTAAACCTGCAAATCCTCAAATACCAAAACAACAAGTTTATACATATACACCTCCCAAACAAAATACTCCTCGAAATCCTCCCCCAAAGGTAGAAACTCCACGTCAACAAGTTAACACCCCACCACCAAACCCCGCAGAGTTAGAAGCAAAATTTCAAGCTTGGGAAATGGAACAAGAAATCGCAGAAATAAAAGCTAATATGAAATCATCTGGTTCAAGTCAAAAAGCACAAACTCCACCAAAAACTCCGCCGAAAACACCAGCACAAAAAGATAAAATTGCTGACGCTTATAGAGTGTTAGGATTACAACCTACTGCTGCTTTTACAGAAGTTAAAAAAGCTTATAAAACATTAGTCAAAAAATGGCATCCTGATTTATTTGTTAATCAACCACAAATGCAAAAACAAGTGCAAGAGAAAATGCGGTTAGTTAATGAAGCTTACAATATTTTAAATGATCATCATCATCAATAAGATCCCCGACTTATTGGAGAAGTCGGGGATCTAAATCTGACATTATCCGATTCTATTTCTGATCCTTTCTGGACTACCTGTAGGAATTGCAGCGATTAGTTTTTGTGTATATTCTTCTTTTGGTTCTAAATAAATACTGTCAGATGTCCCTGATTCCACTATTTTCCCTTGATTCATCACTAAAATGCGATCGCTCAAAAATTTGACTACACTTAAATCATGGGAAATAAAAATGTAAGTTAGTTGAAAATCCGCTTGTAATTCTTTCAATAAATTTAAAACTTGCGCTTGTACAGATACGTCTAAAGCTGAAACTGACTCATCACAAATAATAAACTTAGGATTTAAAGCCAAAGCGCGAGCAATACAAACCCGTTGACGCTGACCACCGGAAAACTGATGAGGATATTTTTTCATATCATCCGCACTTAAACCCACCCGTTCCAACAGTTCCACTACCCTAGCTTGTCGCTGTTGTTTCGACTTACCGACACCATGAATTAACAGCGGTTCTACAATCGCTTCCCCAATCTTAATCCGGGGGTTGAGGGAACTAAAAGGATTTTGGAAAATAATTTGCATTTCCCGTCGTAAGTGCTGCAAAGTTTTCCCAGTCAAGTGAGTAATATCCTGTCCATTAAATAATATTTTACCGCTCATCGGTTCGATTAATCGCAGCAATGTTCTACCTAAAGTAGTTTTACCGCAACCAGATTCTCCCACCAATCCCAAGGTTTCTCCCGGAAAAACATCAAAGGAAACCCCATTTACAGCCTTATGGTAACGTTTTGTGCTGCCAAATACCCCCCGGACTGGAAAACCGACTTCTAAGTTACTAACTGTCAACAGAGGTGTTTGTGAACTAATATTTGCTAATCTTGCGTTAGTCTCGTCCCTAGTAGTTTCTGCTGGTTGTGCAGGTTCTTTACTCTGAATTGTCACTTTTCCAAATTCATCTTCTGTCACACTCATGTAGTCAGAAACAGTCAGCAGTTTGTGGGGACGACGATTCAAACTAGGACGACAAGCTACAAGTCCTTTGGTATAAGGATGTTGGGGGTTATTGAAAATTTGTGCAGCAGCACCATATTCGACAATTTTACCTTTATACATCACTGCTACTTGGTCAGTAATTTCCGCAATTAACCCCAAATCATGGCTAATAAAAATCATTGCCATATTGCGACTCTGTTGCAGTTCATATAACAATGCTAGAATTGTCGCTTGCACAGTCACATCTAAAGCTGTAGTCGGTTCATCAGCAATTAACACAGATGGATTGCAAGAAATAGCCATGGCAATCATAACTCGTTGCAATTGTCCTCCAGATAGCTCATGGGGATATCTTTCCAACATAGCTTCTTTGTGTTCTTTCACCAACTGTGCTAATTTAAAGCTACCTGATGCAGATAAATTATGATCAAGATACTGTTCCTCAATTTGTTCATCACTAGCTAAAAGTTTAACTTCTTGTAAACCCGCGATCGCAATTCTTTTCGCTTCAATTGCATTTACATTCTGATGTCGCATAATAGCTTCTTGCAACTGAAACCCGATAGTATAAACCGGATTTAAAGAACTCATTGGTTCTTGAAAAATCATCGCAATATCACCACCTCGATAAAGCTGCATTTCTTGAGGTGATAATGCTAATAAATCCAGCGGTTGTCCACTTGTCCGAGAAAAGAAAATTTCCCCTCCACTAACTTTTCCTGGATATTGCAACAAACCCATGATTGCTAAAGCCGTAACCGACTTTCCACTTCCCGACTCTCCCACTATTCCCAAAGTCTCACCCTGATGTAGCTGAAAACTAATATCATCAATAGCTTTTACTTTACTGCTGTCACTGATAAATTCAACTTGTAGATTGCGAACCCCTAAAACTGTTTCTTTCATATTACCAATTACCAATTACCAATTACCAATTACCAATTACCAATTACCAAATTACAACTTAGGTAAGACATTCGGCAATAAATGTCCTGGAAGCTTAGATAAAGCTAAATTTTGTCCTTGAATTCCTAACTCATTGTGAAAAGCCCGAATTGTGCTAATAATATAGCTGATTGTTGTTTGATAATTTTCTGTTTGTCTATCAAATCCACTTAACGCTTGTAAATGATTTTCTAAAGCGGCTTCTAACTGTTGAGAAAGCATTTTTTTATCACCATTAAAAGACAGATTTATCACTAAATAATAATGGGCTAATCCTAAATTATTGTGTGTCATCCATAAATCAAAACTTAAAGGTAGACTACTAAGTGAGTGAGCCGTATTCACAGCTTCTTCATAAGCATTAATACATAATTTTACGAATTTTTGTTGATCTTCTTTTGTTGTTTGTGGCTGATTTGCTAGATGCCAGTAAGCGATACCCAGATTATTTTGAGTAGCAGCATAGGATTGAGGAACATCCACAGATGTTCGATATTTTAGGGCTTCATTATAAACCTGAATTGCTAACTGGAGATTTTCTATTGGTTGTTCATATTGGGAAAGATTCCAATAAGCCGTACCCATATTATTTTGAATCATCGCATATTTTAGGGGATCATTTGTCTGTTGATAGTGAACGACTGCTAACTTATAAGCATAAATCGCTTTGGTGAGATTTTCTACAGGTTGCTCGTACTGCCCTAGATGCCAATAAGCTGTACCTAAATTGTTCTGACAAGCAGCATATTTTAAAGGTTCTATTTCTTCTTGTCGGTAACGAATGGCTTCATCATAAGCAATAACTGCGGACTGCCAATTTTCTACAGGTTCAGCAAATTTTGCTAAGTCACCATAGGCAGTACCCAGGTTATTTTGAATCCGCGCATAAGTTTCTGGCTGAGTATCACCTGTAATTATCTTGAGTGCTAATTTATAAAAGTCTACCCCTTGTTGCATATAAATTTTTGCTTCTTCAGAATTATCAGGGATGCGGTGCAACATCCAGTAAAGTGTCCCCAAATCATTCAAAATATCTGGAAGTTGTGGAGAACTTTCATCATAATTAACTGCTTCCTGATAAGCTAGAATTGCTATCATCAAATTTTCCACAGTTGCTTGTCCTTGCTCAATCTGCAACCGATAGAAATTACCAAGATTCTGATAAGCTATCCCTAACTCTTCTCCCTTAGCTGTTTGAATATGTAACTGTTCAATTTCCCAGAGTAATTGTTGAATTTGATCACTATCATCAGCATTTATTGTTGCCTTAATTAATCCTTGCAACTCCTGGTTAATATGAGATAAGGAAGGGAAATGCTGATTAGTTGTTATTTGAGGAGATTGAACCGGAAATTCATCTGTTATTTGTGTTAAATCTGTGGTTGAAGTTAAAGGCAAATCAAACTTATTTGTTTGTTTGATGTCTTGAGAAACTTCCTCTTCATTAACAACTAAATGCTCTAAATTTTCTTGACCTAAATTATAGGAATCTGCAAATTTTTCTGGATAACCTCTATTATCTATAGTTGGTGTCGGTTCTCCTGCAAATACAAATACGCCGGTTCGACAATGCCAAAATTTTGCTGCTGATTGCTGAATCGCAGACAACCAAGGACGAGAAACCCAAAATAAAAGACTAGATTCTACAAAGTGACTAGATTCCTGACTTGATAAATGCTGTTCACCTAAACGGAGATAATTTAAAAATAAACGTTGTACTGCTACTGGTTCTTTAGTCAGCATTTCTACCCCGACAATCTGAAATCCCGGCATTGGTAAGGGACGGCCAGGATTATCTGTTGATCCTCCCACCTTCGGGGGTGGATAATTAGCTAACCATTGATTGATTTGCGCTATAGGATTAGGATCACTTAAATTTAGACGCAGAGTGACTAATCGCGGATAAGCTGGCGTGCTAAAATCTCCCACATTAGCTCGCTGATATATGACCTTACCCACTGGATAAGCTAGAGTGGAGTGTAACCGCGCTGCTATCCGATTTCTTAAATGTAAATTATCACATATAGCAAATAGGATTTGTCTACGTAAACCCAGACTCAGAGCAAGTTTTAGGCGTTGATATACTTGCCGATTCAAACTAATGTTTTCTGTATGTACAGTTTCATTCACGCTTGTATTTAGTTGAGTTTTAGCCCTATTTTCTGTATACATCCTGACTGAATAAATTAAATATTAATGTCACATCTTATAATTTGGATTTTCAGGGAGATGCTTTCTTTTTCAGGACGAATCAAGTTTTGTGGGCTAGAATATCAAAAAAAGACGATAATTATACTTGCATTTTTTTATTCTAGCAAAAAATCAGGCTCTTGATCAAAATAAGAACCTGAAATCAGGAAAGGCTATTAAAGGGCAGTTTTCCAATTAGCTAACATTAGAGACAGTGAAAGCGACAAAAATTACCCCTCCAATTAAAAGCATCGCTGCAATTCCTAAGATAATATAAGTACGCTTTTGGGAGTTTGTTGGTGGTTCAGCTTGATAAAGCTTGGGTTCTTTAGCAAAGTTATTGAGAAGACCACCCTCTTCGTTTGTGTAAGGCATGAAGTGATTCCTTATTATCTTTCTTGACTTAATGTTACATAAATTTTACATCACTCTCATAAAAATAGTTACATTAATCAAAGTTTTTGGGATTTTGGCTGCTGTCTTGACAAAATAGACAATTTATGTTTAATTTTGTGCTATTCTATTTCACCTGAATGCTAATTCAGGAAGAGAATTCATTCCTAATTAAGCGCGAAGTTCAGTTACATGACTATTTGCCATCAAATTTTTGTTACACTGTTCATAGTGATTTATATTTTTGAATCTCAATCAAAACATCATAATTATGCAAAGAATATCTATAGAAAATTTTGGACCCGTTAAAAAATTTGAGGCTGATGTTACAGATGTTATGCTGTTAATTGGACCCCAAGCAAGCGGTAAAAGTACAATTAGTAAATCTATTTTTATATTCAAATCTATTAAAGATGAAATACTTGATTATATATATGCTAACGATCTGACTTCTCCTAAACCTCTCTTAGATTTATTAAGTCATCTGGTAGTTAATTTTTTAGATAATTTCAATCTTTCATTGGATTGTGAATTATTTAGAGTCGCATATCAATATTCACCAACAAAACAAATAGCCATTTACAAAAATCAATCTAAATCTTTTGTTATTCCAAAAATAAAATTAAGTAATATTCTAGAAAACGAATTAAGTTTGCTAATTACAGAAATTTTAAATTACAAAATAATTTCCAAAGAACAACAGCATAAATTTAAATCATTAGAAGAATTACGAGAATTAGAATCAGACAGAAGATTGCAGTTTAAAAATTTTAAATCGCGCATTGATAATATATTTGAGGAAACACACTCTCCTGTATTTATTCCTGCTGGTAGAAGTTTGATGTCTACATTAACAAATCAACTACAAGATATCAACAATCCAAACATTTTAGACTACTTTACACAATCTTTTGTAAAGCGAATTAATTTATTGAAAACTTACTTTACAGATGATTTAAATACTCTTATTCAAAATAGAAATATTGCTGTTGATTTAGGTTCTAACTTACTAGATTTATTAAAAAAAATCCTCAAAGGTGAATATAGATTTAATGCTGATATTGATAAAGAAAGAATTTATTTTAAAAATAACCAATATGTTAAACTACAATATGCGTCTTCAGGACAACAAGAGTCTGTGTGGATTCTATTGCTGATATTTCGATATATTTTAGATGAAACGAGTGTATTTATGGTGTTTGAAGAACCGGAAGCACACCTTTATCCAGAAACCCAAAGTGATGTTGTCGAACTGATTGGTTTATTAGCAAATGTTTATAATAATCAAATAATTATAACTACTCATAGTCCTTATATTTTATCTGCTTTCAATAATCTTCTATATGCTTATCAAGTAGGTAAAAATAAAATTGGTGATGAAAAAGAAGCAGTAGAAAGTATTGTGAATAGTAAAAGTTGGATTGATCCAAATCGCATTTCAGCTTACTTTATTTCTGAAAATGGCTATGAATCAATTATTGATGAAGAATTAAAATTAATTCAAGCGGAAAAAATAGATAGCGCATCCAGTATAATTAACGACAAGTTTAATGATTTGTTCAACCTGGATGATTAACTATGTGTAACGATTTCTTTAGAAAAAGTGAATGTCAGGAATTTTGTGATTCAAGAAAAACCATAGTTGTCAAAGATTCTGGGAATAAACAAGAGTATAGAGTCACCAATAATAACGGTAAAGAGATTTGTAAGATTAAGGTTGATGGTTGCTTAATTAAAGAAGGTGAAAGATGTGATTACCTAATTTTAGCCTGTGAAGACAAATCAGCGTTTTTTGTAGAGTTAAAAGGACATGATTTAAAAAAAGCAATAGGACAAATAGATTCATCTTTAACTAACCTGATAACTGAAATAAAAGAATTCAAAATTTATGCACGCATTGTCTTAAATAGAAATCCAACTCCTGATATTAATAGTTCTGTAGAAATTAAACTTAAGAACCGTCTGAAAAAACATAATGGTAAAGATTCTGGTGATCTGATCAAGTATAAAAGCAAGGTCTTAGAAGAAAGTATGTAAATAGCGAAAAATCAGATCCCCGACTTCTTCAAGAAGTCAGGGATCTAAGTAAGTACAAATTAGCCCGTAATAGTCCCCGTTAAAGGAGAACTAGCACTAGCGTAATCCTTCATAGGCATTCTGCCGGCTAAATAAGCCATGCGACCGGCTACCGTTGCTAAATTCATCGCGTAAGCCATTGCTGGGGCATTCTCAGCCAGGGCGATCGCACTATTAATTAATAACGCATCCGCCCCCAATTCCATCGCCTCAGCAGCCTCAGAGGGCGCACCAATGCCGGCATCTACCACCACCGGAATATGGGCATTTTCAATAATAATCTGAATATTGGCAGTTGTTTGCAGTCCTTGTCCCGAACCAATAGGGGCAGCCAAAGGCATAACCGTGGCACAACCCACCTCTTCTAGTCGCTTGGCTAACATGGGATCAGCATTAATATAAGGCAATACAGCAAAACCCTCTTTTACCAACTGTTCCGCAGCTTGTAAAGTGCCAATGGGATCAGGTAGTAAATATTTAGCATCAGGTATTACTTCTAACTTAACAAAATTATTATCTTCCTGTCCCAATAACTTCGCCATTTCCCGTCCTAACCGTGCCACTCGCACCGCTTCTTCTGCGGTTTGACAGCCAGCGGTATTGGGTAACATCCAGATTTTACTCCAATCTAGTGCCTCTGCTAAACCTTCATGTCCTGGGGCGTTGGTTTGTACCCGTCGCACAGCTACCGTGACAATTTGACAACCACTAGCAGCGACACTTTGCTGCATTTCTCGGATATTGCGATATTTACCGGTTCCCGTCATTAACCGAGATTTGAAGCTTTTGCCGGCAATAATTAAGGGTGAATCTGGAACAATTAAATCTGATATTTCTGGGTTACGGTGTCCGTTAGTGGCAGGAGTCGCGTGAATTAACATTGGTGTAGTAGTAGATGACACAGTAGAAAAGCGAGAATAATGAAAATTAGCTAAAAGAGGATCTGCTTTTTGTTCACAAATCAAATCAGCAATTAATGTGGCTGTAATTGGTGCTAGTAAAATTCCATTACGGTGATGACCAGTAGCCAAGGTTAAGTTACTACAATAACTATGACCCAAAATAGGTAATTCATCGGGAGTAGCGGGACGAAATCCCCACCAAAGTTCTTGTAGAGGATAATTCTCTAGTTGGGGATATAGTCGTATAGCTGATTGTAATAAACTTTGAATGCCCCCAGGGGTATTATGGGCAGTAAATCCTACATCTTCGCTAGTTGCACCAATAATGATAGAGCGATCGCGGCGGGGAACAATATAAATATTTTCACCAAACAACACCCTGGTTAAAGGTAATTCAGTCACAAAGTCCGGGACTCGCACACTCAACATTTGTCCTTTGCGGGGACGCACTGGTAAAGGTAATAATTGATTCGTCCAAGCACCAGCAGTTAAAAGATAATGATCAGCGCGAAGTAACCCAGTATTAGTTTGTACACCAATAACTTTTCCCTGTTGTTGAGAAATCGCTTCTACGGTAATTCCATCTTGGAAAACAACACCCAAAGAGGTAGCCGCAGTTCGCAGAACTTTCATTAAAGCCCTGTTATCAACTTGCCCATCTTCAGGATACCACCAGCCACCAACCACATCTGCACCCAAACCTGTTTGATATTGGTTAATCGTATTTTTATCTAACCAGTTAGCGTTTTTGTGTTCCCGGTTTTCAGGTTGTTGATACAATGGTGCGAGGATACCGCAAGGCCAATAACCTGTATTGTTTAAATCTTTTTTGGCGGTTAATTTTGTTAATTTTTCCGTCCAGTCTAAATATAAATTACGCGATCGCCGACATAAAGACAACATCGCCTCATTAGTAATATTTTCCGCATCAGGCGCTAACATTCCCGCTGCGGCATGGCTGGCTGCGGCAGTAAAATCACGGCAAATTACAGTTACATTTGCACCCCGTAATTTAAGTTCAACACCGCAAGCCAACCCGATAATACCACCACCAATAATTAAAACATCATTAGTCATTAGTCATTAGTCAATTAGTTATTAGTAAATAACTAATAACTCATAAATGACTCAGAGGGGGTGGAAATTGGTCATTGGTCATGAGTTTTTTAATTTTGACCTTTGACCTCTAACTAAATTTTTCCCTAGTTACCACAAAGCCCGAATTGGTTCTTTGTTTTGATTGGTATTACTACCAGAATTTGAATTACGTTCTGTAGTAGAAGTTTCATTGGCAGAACTGGAACTATCATTGTTAGAACTGGAACTGTTCGTACTACCACTTGTTTCTTGTGTAGTATTAGCAGAATTGTTGGTAGTCTCTGTAGAACCATTACTTTGAGCTACACGGGTATTCCGAGGGTTTTCACTGGCAGAATTAGAATTGTTTCGGCTGGAAATTTCTGACTCATTACTACTAGTATTTTCCGAATCATTCCCATTCGTAGCACTATTAACATTAATATTAGCGGGAAGAACGCTAGATTCTTTGCGTCCTTGGGGAACATTAGCAGTTTGTTGTCCGCCCATAGGAAAATTAATTCCCAGTAACGTACCTAGCAAAATTGCTACGCCGCCAGCCATTAAAATCAAGGGTGTCCATCTACCCATCTTGTTTCTCTCCTTGTTAACCTTCTGGTATCTAAACTAATTGAGAACCTTGACCCCAAAACCCATAAAATCTAGTTACTTTGACATCACCTAAAACCTGAATTTGGCAAGTTAAACCCAGGCCGTTTGTAGGAGAATGGGAAGGAAGCGATTCCTAGATTGTGCTAGTTCCCTCCGGGACGCTTTGCGAACGCTATCGCTGTGTTTGCTTAGGCTAACTCACTGCGGACACCTCACTTTCTACTGTAACCGCATAAGTACCATAAGTGCCAATGCCTCGACAGTTGATCATCTCTCTGTCCCTTATCCCCAGCCTCTTCTTTACACTCAATTAATTTACTTGGCCTTACTAACTGAGGGATATTGAAATTACCGAAATAGCGTTTTGTTGTATATTGGCACATCGCCGCAAATTTGTCTCTCAGGTGTCAGTGTTGAACCAACGGTTCACCCAATTTTTATGACCACAACTCCCTCAAATCAACTTTGGATCTATGACACTACTCTCCGCGACGGAACTCAACGAGAAGGACTGTCAGTGTCCATAGAAGATAAGTTACGCATTGCTCACAAACTTGATGAATTGGGTATACCCTTTATTGAAGGTGGTTGGCCGGGAGCAAATCCCAAAGATGTCCAATTCTTCGAGCAACTTCAAACAAATCCCCTCAAACAAGCAGAAGTTGTCCCTTTTTGTTCCACCCGTCGTCCTCATACCAAAGCAGTAGATGAACCCATGCTCCAAGCGATTTTGGCGGCAGATACGCGCTGGGTGACAATTTTCGGTAAATCTTGGGATTTGCACGTTACAGCCGGACTCAAGACCAGTCTGGCGGAAAATCTAGCCATGATTGGCGACACAATCGAGTATTTGCGTTCTCAAGGACGGCGAGTAATTTACGATGCTGAACATTGGTTTGATGGTTATAAGCAAAATCCTGATTATGCTTTACAGACGTTGACAGCAGCAGTCACAGCAGGTGCAGAATGGTTAGTTTTATGTGATACCAATGGTGGGACTTTACCTCATGAAGTTTCGCAAATTGTGTCAGTTGTCAGTGGTCAGTTGTCAGTTGTGAGTCAGCGCGGTCTTGGGGGTTTCCCCCATGAGCGACTGACGAACCCCGAAGGGGTTAGTTGTCAAGAAAAAATTCCCCAAATAGGAATACATACTCATAATGATTCAGAAATGGCGGTGGCGAATGCCTTAGTGGCAGTTATGGCTGGAGCTAGAATGGTACAAGGAACAATCAACGGTTATGGGGAACGTTGCGGTAATGCAAATCTGTGTTCTGTGATTCCCAATTTACAGCTAAAGCTGGGTTATATTTGTATCGGTGAACACCAGCTAAATCAGCTTACAGAAGCTAGTCGGTTTGTCAGTGAAGTTGTTAATCTCGCACCTGACGAACACGCACCTTTTGTGGGACTTTCGGCTTTTGCTCATAAAGGGGGAATTCATGTCTCTGCGGTGGCACGGAATCCTCTAACCTATGAACATATTCAACCGGAATTGGTGGGAAATCACCGCCGGATTGTCATTTCTGAACAGTCTGGTTTAAGTAATGTCTTAGCTAAAGCTCGCAGTTGTGGGATTGAATTAGATAAGGATCATCCCCAAGCTAGACAAATTCTCCACCGCATGAAGGAATTGGAAAGTCAAGGCTATCAATTTGAAGCCGCAGAAGCTAGTTTTATTCTTTTGATGTATGAGGCTTTATCCTGTCGTCAGCAGTTTTTTGAAGTTCAAGGTTTTCAAGTCCATTGTGATTTGGTGGAAATGAAGGAATCTACTAATTCTTTAGCAACTGTGAAAGTCGCTGTTAATGGTAAAAATATTCTCGAAGCCGCAGAAGGTAATGGACCAGTAGCCGCTTTGGATGCCGCTTTGCGGAAGGCTTTAGTGAATTTTTATCCCCAAATTGCTGATTTTGAATTGACTGATTATAAGGTGAGAATTCTCAATGGAAATACGGGAACATCTGCTAAAACTCGCGCTTTGGTAGAATCAGGTAATGGTCAACAACGCTGGACTACTGTAGGAGTTTCTAGCAATATTTTGGAGGCTTCTTATCAAGCTGTAGTTGAAGGTTTGGAATATGGATTATTGCTGCATTTCCAAGCTGAAAAGGCGTTGAAAGTTTAGAGGTTGATAAATTTTGGTAGAGATGTTTAATGTCTCTACCTGATTCTGACAAATAATTACGAACTCATTTCTAACAACACTTTTAAAACTCCTTTAGTTTTGGCTTTCTCAAAAGCTGCTAAACTTTGAGAAAGTGGATAATGACTATCAATTAAAGATTGAACATCTACCTTTCCCGTCGCTAACAATTCCAATGCTGGAACAAAGGGACCACAACGAGAACCAATGAGGGTGATTTCATCTACCACTAAAGCAGAAGCATCTAAACTGAGATTTCCCGCATAGGTGCTTTTTAAGATTAATATACCACGAGGACGTAAAGCCCGACGAGCAATATTAAAACCTTCAGGATTTCCTGTACAATCAACAGAGATATCAAAGTATCTATCAGTGACGCTATCAGCGAAACCAGTTTTAATTCCTTTCGCTGCTAAATTTACTAATTTATCTTTATGTCTTCCAACTACTAATAATTCACAACCTGTTAAGGCTAAAGTTTGGGCTATTAATTGTCCCAGTTTACCATCTCCAACTACTAATACTCGGTCATCTTTACATATTTGTATTTGTTGTTGAATTTCCAAAGCTGCGGCTATGGGTTCAGTAAAAGTTGCGGCTGCTGTAGATACATTTTCAGGAACAAGATGCAAATTCTCAATAGGTAAAGATAGATATTCTGCAAATGCACCATGACGGTTAACAATTCCTAAAACTGTCCGATTTTCGCAATGTGTTGGTTGTCCCCGCCGACAAAAACGACAATCACCACAAGCAGCGTTAATTTCACCAACCACTCTTTGATTAATTAACTGTTTGGGACCTTGTTCAACAACACCAACAAATTCATGGCCGATAATGCCAGTATAAGGATAATAACCTTTAATTAATTCTAGGTCAGTATTACAAATTCCCGCCCGCAAAACCCGCACTAAAGCCTCTCCTGGTGGTGGTTCAGGAATAGGAATATTGGTACGTAATTGTAATTGATTATTTTCTAACCAAAGTCCTTTCATAATTTTTTCAGTTGTCAGTTGTCAGTTGTCAGTTGTCAGTTGTCAGTTGTCAGTTGTTAGTTGTCAGTTGTTAAAGTTTTGCACTTTCTAGAAATGGTGTAAATATCGGAACTATATCGGAATTACTCACAACCATTGTGGGAAAAGAGCGATCGCTATAATCCATTCCCGGCGATAATGGAAAAGACTCAGAATTGAGCGATACCCACGTCCCACCCGCAGCTTGGACAATGACCCAAGCGCCAGCAATATCCCATACCTTGGGTGTGGCTTCAATTCCCCCCAAAACCGCACCAGTTGCGACGGAAAGAAAGTTATAACTAGCAACTCCTAACATCCGAATTTTACAGGGGAAACCCGGTTGAATAATGTCGGTACTGCGAGAACAAAGGTTAAAAAAGTGGTTTTTGCTGGGAGCATCTTTACTGGTATGAATGGGATGATTATTTAAAAATGCTCCCGTTGGCGTTGTTAAGCCTGACGAACCCGCCCAAAATCCGTGAAAGGCTTGATTTAATGGTGGCGCGTAAACATAACCAAAAATGGGCGTTCCTCGGTAAAGTAACCCCAGAGAAATAGACCAAATCGGAATTCCTCTGGTAAAGTTGGTTGTACCATCCAAAGGATCAATTACCCAACACCATTCTGCATTCGGAAAAGTTTGATTACTTTCCTCGCTCAAAATGCCGTAACCGGAGAAAGTAGAAACAATAGCATCTCGAATTTCTTGATCTGCCCATTTATCTGATTTTGTTACCAAGCTACCATCAGCTTTTTGTGAAGCTTGGACTTTACCAAAATCCTGCATTAATTGTTTTCCCACTCTGATAGTAGTGGTTTCTGCAAACTCTAAAATCGTATTCCAAAAATCGTTCATTTGTTAGTTGTTATTAGTCGGTTGTCATTTGTCAACTATTAACCAATTTTATCACATTTCTCCTCAGCAAAAGCCTAAAATTTTTCACTTAAAAGCAGAGCGAATTTATATCATTAGACAGATAAAGACGTTTTCTCATCTACTCAATCCTCAGCATAAGATATATTTATGTATATATTCCTTTATGCTAACCTGGGGTAAAAACTTATAAAGAAATTGTTAAAAAGTCTAGTACAATAGCAAAATTAACCAATAAGTATTTTTTCCTATTGACATGATAGCGGCTCAATTTCCCTGGCTTACCGCAATTGTCCTATTTCCACTTTTAGCATCCTTTTTCATCCCTGTATTGCCTGATAAAGACGGCAAACTTGTCCGTTGGTATGCACTGGGTATAGGTATTGCTGACTTTATTTTGATGTGTTACGCCTTTTGGCAACATTACGATGCTAGTAATGCGAATTTTCAACTGGTAGAAAATTATGTCTGGATGTCTCAGATAGGACTAAACTGGGCAGTTTCTGTTGATGGTATTTCCGCCCCCTTGGTACTTTTGGCGGGATTTGTGACCACACTGGCGATTTTTTCAGCTTGGCAAGTTGACCGCAGACCAAAGCTGTTCTATTTTCTCATGCTTGTGTTGTATTCTGCACAGGTTGGGGTATTTGTTGCCCAAGACTTGCTGTTATTTTTCATTATGTGGGAAGTCGAATTAATCCCCGTATATTTACTAGTTTGTATTTGGGGTGGACAACGACGACGCTACGCAGCTACAAAATTCTTACTTTATACCGCAGCAGCTTCTATATTTATCTTGGTGGCAGCCTTAGCAATGGGGCTATATGGCGGCGGAAATGTCACTTTTGATATTGCAGAACTCGCACAAAAAGAATATCCCCTCACTCTGCAACTGCTACTATATGCTGGGTTGTTAATTGCCTTTGGCGTAAAATTGGCGATTTTCCCCTTGCATACTTGGCTACCTGATGCCCACGGTGAAGCATCTTCTCCCGTATCCATGATTTTGGCGGGTGTGTTGTTGAAAATGGGTGGATATGGACTAATTCGCCTGAATCTTGACCTACTTGCCGATGCTCATTTTTACTTTGCCCCCGTTCTCGTCATTCTCGGTGTTGTCAATATTATCTATGGTGCGTTAAATTCCTTTGCTCAAACGAATATGAAACGGCGTTTGGCTTATTCGTCCATTTCCCACATGGGTTTTGTATTAATAGGAATTGCCTCTTTCACCGATTTGGGTATCAACGGGGCAATGTTGCAAATGATCTCCCATGGTTTAATTGCTTCCGTGTTATTCTTTTTGGCTGGTGTAACTTATGACCGTTCCCGCACAATGGTCATGTCAGAAATGGGTGGGATTGGTCAAGCTATGCCCAAAGTATTTGCTCTATTTACAATGGGGGCAATGGCATCTTTGGCTTTACCGGGAATGAGTGGCTTTGTCGGTGAACTTTCGGTGTTTGTCGGGATAACTACTAGCGATGTTTATACTTCCACATTCTGCACCGTTACCGTTTTCCTAGCGGCTGTGGGAGTTATTCTCACACCTATTTATCTCCTTTCTATGCTGCGTCAAGTATTTTACGGTTCTGGTGCGGCACTGATCTGCGATATTAACAATGCTGGGTTGGAAAATCAAGAAGACGAAGGAACGGCTTGTTTTGGTACAGATTGCCTTTTACCAACGGAAACGGTATATACTGATGCCAGACCTCGTGAAGTGTTTATTGCTGCCTGTTTTCTGGTGCTGATTATTGGCATTGGTTTCTACCCCAAAGTAGCCATGCAAATGTATGATGCGAAAACTGTGGCTGTCAATGCTCATGTTCGCCAATCTTATACGATTATTTCCCAAACCAATCCTCGTGTTTATGCTAGTGGATTATTAAATCCGCAGATTCCAGCGACTGAGTTAACACCTGTTTTGGGAACTTTAAAATAGGTAACTGACGACTAACACAAAGTATGGAGAATATATCCTCTAGCGTTAGTTGGGGGATTTTTTCCTCTGCTTTTTGAATGGTTATCGCGTGACTGACTTTATCTCTAGGACAAAGAGAGTTAAGATACACAAGGTTTCCCAACTTTTTCTATAGAATTATTGCACTAATTAAACTCATGAATGCTGCTCCTTTAATTCGCTTCACATTTTTATCACTCATAGCAGTTTTGGGTCTGCTGTCACCTGCTTATGCTCAGGGGAAAAAGTTATCAAATCCTGTTAATCAAGCCAAACCCGCTAATCAAATCAAACCTACGGAACAACCAAAACCTATTAATACAGATCAGCCTAATACCCTCAGCCCCACAGGAATAAGTAATAATCTTTTAAGTATAGAGGGAGGCGATCGCTTGATCAAAGAATCAGCCCAAGCAGTTGCTAGTCAAGATTACCCTCTGGCTGCCAAAAAACTCCAAGAAGCCCGCCAAGTTTATAATCAATTATCAAGCTTTTATCAAGACCTAAATTCTAGTTTTGCGGGTATTGACATTCGTGCCGCTGATGCCCACCGTAAAAATGCTTTAGCAACTGCCCAAAAGCGAGATGAAGCCACCTATCAGTTAGCCTTAGTACATAGAGCGCAAAATCAGCCAGAATTAGCCATCCCTTTGCTAGTGCAAATCATTAAAAGTCAAAACCCCACCAGAGAATTAGGCACAAAAGCATACCAACAATTATTTGAATTAGGTTTTGTAGATGTCCCCTTTCCGCGTCAAGGTAAAAAATAATCGGCAAATGCTAACAGGCAACAGCCAACCGCGACATATCTGTTAATAATAGAGAAGTAAGTTTTTTCAGGAATTGCGATGATAAGTCCGCAACAGGTAGAGACAATGATCAAGGCACAAATGCCAGATGCCCAAGTGCAAGTACAAGACTTGACAGGTGGTGGTGATCACTATCAGGTAACAGTAGTTTCATCGCAGTTTGCAGATAAAGGAATGGTGCAACAACACCAACTAGTTTATGGCGCATTGCAACAAGCTATATCCAGCGAAGCGATTCATGCTTTAGCACTTAAAACCTACACTCCCGAAGCTTGGCAAGCAACAAACTAATTTTAGATTGAGGATTTTGCATTAAGAAAACAAAATCTAAGATCGTATCAACTCTTGAATTTCAGTAACATAAGGAAATAACTAATCATGACCCCAGAACTTAAAGAAAGAATTGATACTTTGGTAGAAGAAAACAAAATTATGGTTTTCATGAAAGGCAATAAATTAATGCCCCAATGTGGTTTTTCTAATAACGTTGTCCAAATTCTCAATACATTAGGAGTTCCCTTTGAAACCCTTGACATACTTGCAGATCAAGAAATTCGTCAAGGCATCAAAGAGTATTCCAACTGGCCAACAATTCCCCAAGTATACATTAATGGTCAATTCGTTGGCGGTTCTGATATTTTGATTGAAATGTACAACAAAGGTGAATTACAAGAATTGGTAGAAGTAACACTAGCTTCTTAATATCAACTAGAAGATCCCCGACTTCTTAAAGAAGTCGGGGATCTGATCCTTATTAATATTACATTATTGATTACTAATATTTTTTACCAAAACTATGAATAATAAAACAAAGATAGAAGATTGTGGTTATACGTTTATAGGTTCAGCCGTTGATAATTTAGTTCGCCATCTTGAAGGTCAATCATCCCTCCAATTATATCCTGAATTTCGAGAACGACGAGAGCGTGCCAATGAATTATTATTTGATTTAGTTGGTAAACAACCAGGCTTGTTTTATATTCGTCGTCAAGGAACTGCAAAAGAACCAGGAGAAGAGATTTGGGAACTAACTATAGCCACAGATCAAGAAAACTTTCAACTACCAAAAAAACTGAAAAAGCTAGGAAAAACTTTAGCATTTAAAGCTGCTATTCGTCAAGATGGACATGGCGGATTTAAAATTTTATCAGCTTATTTATTACATGAATTGCGGGGAAATATTGACGGCTATGCTTTACCCTATTGGTTGCGACTAAGCCCCAATCATCAACATCGTTTGGATATTCCCAAACCATTATTGGCAAAAATTAAAAATATGCCAATTTGCGGAAATCATGTCCCCACAGAAGATCAACTTAAAGCCTGGAAAGCATTTTTAAAAGTTGAAGAACGCATTGCTAAATCCCGGCAATTTTGTGTATCTTTCCGAATTTCTCATCATGGCTCAAATTCTCGACAAATCGCTTTAGAAGTTAAAGTTAATTCAGCTACCCTTAACGGTTCTGAAGAGAATATTTTAGGTGTAGAAAACTTTTGGGAACGGGTAAGAAAAGCCAAAAATCAAGAAGTTAACTTTTTAGATTCCGTACCCACAGACAGAAATCGTCGTCACAGTCGTCAATTAGGAACTATTGAAAAAATTGATCAAAAACATAATTTTATTCATGTTCGATTAGAACGAGAAATCATCGAATATATAGCCAAAGGTAATTATCAACTTCCCAAGAATGGTTACTTATTTTTTGATGCTGCTGGAGACATCAAACAAATTGAACGGAAAGAAAAAGCCTTAGAACAATTAAAACAAGGACGCACTCAAAACCCCTATTTAGGTAACTTTCTCTTTGACGCTTCCCAAGCCAGACCGATTATCAAAAGGATTAAACTTAACTCAAAAGACTTATTATTATCTTCTGCAAATGCTGGACAAAAAGCCGCAGTTGAAAAAGTCCTGTCCGCAGAAGATTTAGTGCTGATTCAAGGACCACCAGGTACAGGAAAAACTACCGTAATTGCGGAAATTTGCTATCAAGTAGCTTTGCGCGGGGGACGCACATTAATTACCTCACAAGCTAATTTAGCCGTTGATAACGCCCTCAGTCGCTTAGTTCACAATCCCGTTATTCGTGCTATTAGAAAGGGACGAGCCGAAAAAGTTGGGGAAGAAGGACAGCCATTTTTAGAAGATCAAGTAATTGGTACATGGCTACAAAATACCGCTACTGACTGTGAAAATAATCTCAGTCAACGTCACGAAAATATTAGAATTATCAATCAATTATTACTATTATCACCACGATTTACAGACTATTTTCTGGCAGAACAAGAAGTAAATCAGCAACAGAATGAACTCAAAAATGAAAAAGAAAATTTAGAAATATCTCATCAAAATCAAGAAATTGAATATAATCAAACTTTAGTAACTAAAAAAGAAATTGAATTATTAATTACTGGGTTAGAAAATATTCTCAAAAATGCCACAAATATAGATTGGGAATCTTCAGAAATCAACAGTTTTTTACCACAAATTAAACCTTATACAGAAAATAATCAAGAAGTACAGAATTTTCGAGAAAATGTGCGTCAAGCTATTAAATGTATTGAAGAACTTGGTTTTACTCGTCCGGGATTTGGTGGATTTGGGTTAGCAGTTTGGTTGCAGAAAAATATCACAACTCATATTTCTGCATTTAAGCCGGGATTAAAAGATGCTAATGATGTCGGTTTAGCTATTTCGGAAGTAGCAAAATTAGTTTATATTTTCCAGCAGCATTCTGTATCTTTGGAGAAATTAGAAACAGATCATCAAAATTGTCATAACCAAAACGATTTACGGACAACAATTCAAATTTGGGAAAATCGCAAACGGGAAATTGATTATATTGTTGAAGCAATTGTTGAATGGAAATCTACAGCTTACAATAACTTATATCAAGCATTGAAAGAATGTCAAGAATCTGATTTTGAATTAACAGAAAGTATGGTAGGTTTACCATTAGGTTTATTGATGTTTGCCAAAACATTAAAATTAACTATTGTTCCTAAAAACTATCAAATCAGTTTACCAGATTGGGGAGTATTAACAAAAGCCATATCTTATGAAATAGCGGGTAACTTTACCGATAAAAAAGGTAAAAAACATGATTTTAGTTATTTTTTACAAGAAAGTTTTAGTCAAATTCCTATAGTTTTATCAAAAATTGATCAAATTCAATGGCAAACAACCTATCAAAAATTCCAAAATTATCAACTCCTCAATCCTAAACAGCGAAAATTGCTAGTTGAAAACACTCAAGTCTTTTTAATTAGATTGGAAAAAACATACAGTAAGTCCTTTGAATGGAATAACATTGAAGCTACTCTTGCCCGCATTACCCAAGAATTACTAGATATTATCTTAGTTCATGCGCGTCAATGTGTTTTAAGAGTTAAAACTGAAGCTGAACAACAATTAGAAATTTTACAACAGCAATTTCAGGAACTTCCGGAAGATGAAATTTCATCAGCACAAATATCTGAAGCTAAATCTCAGGTAAAGAAAACTAAAGAAGCTGCTAATTTAAAACTTGCAGAAGTTATCAATAACTTACAAGCACTTCATAAACAGCAAAATATCCCCCTACCACTACGGATTTTAGCAGAAAAATATCTGACTAGACAACCAAATATTTGGGAAAAACCCCAGGAATTTTCCCAACAAGTCAAGTTTTGGGAAAATCGTATTAATGAAATGGAAACTCTGATTTTATCATTAGCACCTTTTACTGTTTTAGAAACAATTAAAGACTCTTTAAATCAAGAGTTCACAAATTTCCAAGCAGAAGCTGATATTTATCAACAAGAACTTGCAGAATTACAAATAAAAATATCTGATTTAGAACAGAAATCACAATTACAGTTATCAGCTAGTTTAATTAGCGAACGGAATTGGTGGCAGTCAATTTGGCAAACAATCCCAGATAAATTAAAACCAGAATTATCTAATAATGATTTATTAGATTTAGGATCTTTATGCAATATTCAAAATAAATTTAAATCATGGAAACGACAGCTAAAAAGTGAAGAAAATTATTTGCACAAATATCAAAATTTTGTGCAAGATTGGGTTGCAAAACTTCGTCAACCCTCAGAACAAGATAGTAAAGACCTAAGAGGGATTTATTTAGATAATGCTAACGTTGTTGGTATTACTTGTGTTCAAGCTGCAAATTATAATTTCTCAGAAGAATTTCAATCTTTTGATGTTGTGATTATTGATGAAGTTAGTAAATGCACTCCTCCAGAGTTACTAATTCCGGCTTTGAAAGGTAAAAAATTAGTCATGGTAGGAGATCATCGGCAATTACCACCTATGCTTGATACTAGCACTGTGGAAGAAGTTGCGAGAACAATGGGGAATACGAGGGAAGAATTACAATTTTTAGAAGAATCATTATTTAAAAGTCAGTTTGAAACCGCTGATAAAAGCATTAAAAAAATGCTGAATACTCAATATCGAATGCACCCGATGATTATGGGCGCAATTAATCAGTTTTATCATGGTAAATTGGAATGTGGGATTTTAGAACCTGACACAAAACGCGCTCATAATTTAGCAGGGGAAATCATTCAATCTTACCATCATCTCTGCTGGGTAAAAATGCCCAGAGAAAATGAATTTCAAGAAGAACGCAATGGAACTTCATTTTTGAATATTAAAGAAGTTGATGTGATTGAAAGTATCTGTCAGCAATTTGAGCAGGTTTGGGTGCATAAAGTAGCAAATGGAGAACCAAAAAAAGAAATAGCTGTAATTACATTTTATGGCGCTCAATTAAGAAAAATTGATGAACGCTTACAATCTGAACTTTTCCCTTCTTTGCAAATTAGAACAGGTACAGTGGATAGATTTCAAGGTATGGAAAGACCGGTGGTAATTGTCAGTATGGTAAGGAACAATCAGCAAGGAGATGTGGGATTTGCCAATAAACCAGAACGGGTGAATGTGGCTTTTTCCCGCGCACAAGAATTATTAGTAATTGTTGGTTGTCATGATTTATTTACAACTAAACCCGGTACAGTAGGTAATATGTATTCCGAAGTTGCCAAAACTGTTAATTCTCATGGAGGTTTTATTGATGTTTCCTGTTTCTGTAATTAAACCAATTGATGAAAATCTGAAATATATAGTTGAGAAAATTGAAACTGAAACTTCCGGTTTAACAGTTTTAGCAGCGCGTCAATTTGGCTATACTGTAATTCAAAATTCTTTAGAATTAACCATTAAAGAACCCCGCAAATTTAATGTTTTAGAAGAGTTTATTATTCGTGCTGCTATGGAGTTTAATCCTCCTCCTACAGCTAATGATTTAGCATCTATCTTAGGGCTGGATTCTGTATTTGTTAAAAGTACCATTGCTAATTTGCAATCTTTACAAACCCTAGCAGATACACCTCAAATTACTGTCACAGCAGAGGGGAGTTTATTTTATGCACAGGGTTCTGTCCCTAAACCTCCATACTCTGTGTCAATTTATGCGATTACTGATAATTTAGCAGGGAAAATTACATTTCAATATGAATCATTAGAAGATGTTGTAATTAAGCAGCCAGATTTAGCCGAATTTGTGAATATAGAAGCGAAAATTCCCGCAATTTCTAGTTTACAACTTGCAGATATTCAGGAAATTATTCAATCTTCTAATTTACCTCTTCATGTTCCAGCAGAAGGTAAATTTGTGACTGATTCTAAAGTCAAAGGGATTACACAAACTATGGATAAAAATATCTCTCTGTTTGTGATTTATGATGGAAATCAAGATAAATTAAATATTCAAATCAGAAGTGGTAAGGAAATTTTAGAAGTTGCTACACAGAAGATTGAAGAATTGTACAATTCAGAAAAGATATCTCTAGAGGAATTGTGTCAATTATCTCAAGAAACTATCAATTTACAGCGGGAAGAAATTATTAATCAGAACTGAAAGGTTAAATGTAAATTCAAAATTTATGTAAAAAATAATGTTTTATTAACCTGTCTTTAAACATAAAATGTTTTAATTATTTTCTAAGGTTGACGAATAAACAAAAAAATTCCCCTTGTTGATGTAAAACTAAGGGGGTTGATTTCATATCAATTGCAGTATTTCCCGAATTTCGTCCCCTATACCCCATTGACGAATGCAAAAATCGTGCTATAATCGTCAGCGGTAATAGGCTAATCAGCAAAATCAGATAGCACCTTTAGTAGTAGCCATGTTGTTTCTCAGGTTCCGGCTGAACCATTGCGAAGTTAGATACATCATGCAAATAACGGCTGGCTTCCTCTTCTAAGCGATGAATCCAATATGGTTCCATGATGTTACTATGTCGAAGTGCGGCAAGGTATCCATCCAAATACATCCGCATATCATCCATACGATAACCGCGATTCCATAATTCGACGAAGGCGTCGGTAAGTCTTTGGTAGTAGCGGATGGCTTGTGTGTCTTGGAGCATAACTGCTTTATTAATCTCTTTGCAATGAGAATTGTAGATGATGATTCACGCTTAATGAAGTATCACTTCCCTCTTCTGTATTAACTCATCAGTTAATATTTTCACCTTGGGTGAGACCCCCCAGCAGCTAAAAACTTAATTAGATCCTAACGCCAAAAAATTGGAAATATGGTGATTTTGTCAGGTATTTTTACGATTTTTTGTCAAAAATTTGATCTGATAGCTTGGACTTAGCTATCTATTTGTAACCACAAAGGGTAATTGATTTTTATCCAATTTTTTAGACGCTTCTCACCGGGAATACAAATCTAGCTATTAGTGCATAAATTTGTAAAATCAAGTTTGAGAATTTGTTAGCTGTTTCCGGGATAAATAACAACCTGTCTCTACCTTTGGTTGTAATCAGGTGTGATTTTTGTGCTACTCCCTTTGATAAATGATTGTTCTATTGAGTTTACCATATCTCTTCAGGAGTAGGACAGATTGCCAAAAATAAACTTTAATGATAGGGGTTAGGAGTCACCGAGTCAGGAGTCAGGAGGAATAAAAAGAAGAAGAAAAGAAGAGAAGAGAAGAAAGTAATAGGTTATATGGCTTTTTGAAGTAAATTTTGTAGCTGATTCTAGTTCATACCGCTACAAGTAATGGGGCAGTAATTTTATTTACCTATTGCCGTTGTAAAATGGATATAATGTAAACGTAATAAAAATTTAATAAGGCTACTAGCCTGGCTGCAAATAAAGTAAAAAATAAATTTTCTGCAAGGTTTTTTGAGGAAAATGTGAAGAATATGTCTATTGAAGTAACAAAAACTACAAAACCTTGACCATGAGATTGTTAATTTGAGATTCATCAACGCTAAGGGGTCTTACCACTGTGGGTTCGGTTTGTATAGAAATTGTTGAGGGGAATCCCCATCTGAGGTCGTTGTTGGGTTGGCACTTGCAACAACTAGAATACCGAGTTCATCAAGCTGCCAGTATTTATCAAGCAAAAGAAGTGTTTATCAGCCATCAACCCACTCTAGTCATTCTAGATGCGGATTTGTCAGATGGTGATGGGGTGGAGTTTTGCCGCTGGTTACATCGTCAACAACAGCCTTTAATTCTCATGTTATCTGCTCGTACTAATGAAGCCGATATTGTAGCAGGATTAAAAGCGGGGGCGGATGATTATTTGAGCAAACCTTTTGGAATGCAAGAATTTTTGGCTAGGGTTGAGGCAATTATCCGCCGTAACCGGACACCTACTGCACCAGCTTATTTAGATTATGGCAGTTTGCAAATTGATTTAGTCCAGCGTCGGGTGCGGTTTCAAGGGGAGTTTATTGATTTAACGCCCCAGGAATTCAGTTTATTGTACGTTTTAGCACAAGCTGGAGGAGTACCTTTAAGTAGATCGGAATTATTACGTCGTGCTTGGCCTGATGCTATTGATAATCCCCGCACTATTGATACTCATGTTTTATCGTTGCGGAAGAAGGTGGAACTTGATCCCCGTCAACCCAGTTTAATTCAAACTATCCGCAATGTTGGATACCGGTTTAACATGGAAATTTTGAATGTCAACATTCCGCAAACACACACAAAATTACCAAAAGAGAGATTTACTAATCAACTTCCTGTACTAACTACTCAAAGTTCTTGAAATGGTTAATGGGTAATTGATTAAGTCCATTCTGTTAGTGCTTGAGTTTCGGCTTGCTTGAGGCTGGCTGCTAAGTTGTCCCAGTCTGTATCAGCGGCAGGTTGATTGAGAACTATTTGACCTTGCTGAAGATGTAACAGGTGGGTACAAAATGCTTGAGCTAAATCAATTTGGCGATTTACCATTAAAATTGCCGAGGAATGGGGTTGATTTAGGTGAGTGAGTACACTTATTAAATGAGTGGATGTGGGAGTGTCTAAGGCTGATGTAGGCTCATCTAGGAGTAAAATCTGGGGTTCGGTAACTAGGGCGCGAGCGATCGCAATTAACTGTCTTTGTCCAGCAGCAAGTTGCACCTCGGTTCGTCCTAACCATTGTTCAGGAATTTGCAGTTTTTCTTGCCAATAACTGACTTTTTCCTGAATAGTTTGCTTAGGTACACCGCGCAGAATTAAAGGATAAGCTAAGGCTTCCCCAACTGTCATCCCCAGCAGCTTAGATTCTTGTTGGACAAGCATTACCTGTTGACGCAGTTGGATAACGGGAATTTGGCGATATTCCTGATTTTTGAGATAAATTTTCCCGCCGGTGGGTTCGTTTAGGCGGTTAATGAGGCGTAATAAGGAAGTTTTACCAGCACCAGATTCACCAATAATTACCAAGCGATCGCCTGGTGATACATCAAAGGTAATATCCTGTAAAATCGGGTATTGGTGTTGATGTTGTAAACGTTTATAAAAATTAACAGATTCTAGCCTGAGCATAGGGAATAGGTGAAAATTGTCAATTATCAACCATAGAACAAATCAGATAAAACGCACAATATCCCTGACTTCTTCAAGAACTCAGGGATCTGTATATTCCTATTTCAAAATATTTCTTAAAAGTCAGAAATTAAACTAGGAGAAGTAATTACAAAGACATCCATGTTTCCTATACCTGAATTTTGGGGTTTTATGGGAGTTGCAAAATGGAAAAATTCACGATCATTTACTAAAATTATTTCTCCAGGTTGCAAAACTTTGTTAAAAACTGGCTTTTCTTTTTTAGCAGTGTATAAATGGGTTTCTCCTCCTTGAATATTATCTCTATCTACAAAAAAGATGCCAATAAAATCACTACCATCTCGGTGAATACCTTCAGGAGCAGGATGTCCTAGATTGTTCGGTGAGCAGGTAATTCTAATTTGATGAACACCGATTTCTGTTTCTGGATGTAGTTTACAAGAATCATAGAATGCAAAAATCATATTCTTAAAAATCGCCAGTTGTATGAGTGCATCATCTAATTCTGCAAACTCTCTTTTAATATCTCCTAATAAGGGATTATATTTTCCACTTTGTAGTAGATATCCGTGAGGGAGTTTCACCAATTTATCTCCAGAAACTTTAAATCTGGATAATCTGCGTGAGCGATATTCACCTTTAACATAAGGGTCAATTGGTAAATCTTCAAAAAATGGCTTAAAACCTGCTGTATTAATGGAGTTTACTTTTCTGAGAGTGAACAGAAAAGCATATTCTAATTCCGTATAGAGTGAGACTTTTTGCATAGGATATTTCTCCTTGCATTGGTAAATACTACCATACTTATCTAAGTGGTAGGTTTGTTATATCTATTATATTCAAGTCGCATAAAAATATCGTAAATTTGACTACAAAAATTACAAAAAAAAAGGAAACTCCAGAAGAGGTGTTGGGCGGCTTTACTTTTCGTTACATATTACTGAGAAGCCGCTCCGCGTCTACGGTTTTTTTCTGTTCACCTACTTGTATGATTAAATTTTCATGAAAATCAAGGTACATTAAGGTGGTGTGCAACTTGTTATGAGAGGATAAATTGCCAAGACTTCATCACAGCTATTTATAAAAATGATTGATTGGTTATATAAATACCCAAAACTATATCCTGGTATTTTACTCAAACGCTACAAGCGGTTTTTTGCTGATATTCAATTACATTCTGGAGAGGTGATCACAGCACATTGTCCGAATACAGGTCCAATGACGGGAGTTTCTACCATTGGTAGTGCTGTACAAGTTTCCAAAAGTGATAATCTTCAACGCAAATTAGCTTATACCTTAGAGTTAATCCAGGTCAATGATCATGCAACAACTTGGGTAGGTGTAAACACTGCTTTACCTAATCGGGTGATTAAATTGGCTCTACAGCAGCATTTATTCCCAGAATTAAGTGAATATGACCAGGTTAAGGGTGAAGTAGTTTATGGAAAAGATCGGAAAAGTCGGGTGGATTTTTATTTAACGGGAAGTTCTCAACAGCGCCCAATTTATTTAGAGGTAAAAAATACAACTTGGTCACAGGGGAGTTTAGCGTTATTTCCTGACACCGAAACCACCAGAGGACAAAAGCATTTACGGGAATTAATGGAAGTTTTACCCCAAAGTCGATCCGTAATGCTGTATTTTATTAACCGAGGTGATTGTTTAGAGTTTGCACCTGGGGATAGTAAAGATCCTGTATATGGTCGGTTGCTACGGGAAGCAATTCAACTAGGTTTAGAAGTTCTTCCTTGTCGCTTTGATATATCTCCAGAAGGTATCCGTTATTTGGGTTTAGCAACAATGAAAAGCCAATGCAATGACCTTAAAGAGCCAGTTGACACTGTAATATCTTGATCAGAGTTCTCAATAACGGATATTTAAATGCGGTTAGAAACCTTGAGGAGTAGAGGGTGATTGAATGCGAGCATTTGTAACCGGGGGGACAGGCTTTATTGGTTCTCATATAGTGCGATCGCTGTTAGAGTCAAAATACCAAGTTACCGCTTTAGTTCGTCCTAGTAGTAACCTGGGTAATTTACAGGGTTTGGCTGTAGATATTGTCAAAGGTGATTTAAATAACCCAAATATCTGGAAACAGATGCAGGGTTGTCAATATCTTTTTCATGTCGCAGCCCATTATTCCCTGTGGCAAAAAGACCGAGAATTGCTTTATATTCATAATGTTGAAGGTACAAGCAACATCTTGGCCGCAGCCGAAAAAGCCGGGATTGAACGCACTGTTTATACTAGTTCCGTTGCAGCCATTGGTGTCGGTAAATTTGGTGAAATTGTGGATGAAACCTATCAAAGTCCGGTAGAGAAATTAGTAGGAGATTACAAAAAATCAAAGTTTCTGGCTGAACAAGTGGCAATATCCGCTGCTAATCAGGGTCAAGATATTGTGATCGTTAATCCTAGTAGCCCTATTGGTCCATTAGATATTAAACCCACTCCTACAGGTGATATTATTCTGCGGTTTTTACGGCGACAAATGCCTGCTTATGTAGATACAGGGTTAAATTTTATAGATGTGCGCGATGTAGCTAAGGGGCATTTATTAGCTTTAGAAAAGGGAAAATCAGGCGATCGCTATATTCTTGGTCATCAAAATCTTACCCTCAAACAACTCCTAGAGCAACTTTCCCAAATCACCAATTTACCCGCACCGCAAACATCTATACCAGCTTGGATACCCCTAACTGTAGCTTGGATAGACGAAAAAATCCTTGCCCCTCTAGGGAAAACTCCCACAGTTCCCATTGATGGAGTCCGCATGGCACAGCAACCAATGTATTATGATGCTTCTAAGGCTATCCGCGAATTAGGTTTACCTCAGTCCCCTCTGAATGTAGCCCTCAAGGATGCTGTGGATTGGTTTATAGCTCAAGGTTATGTAAATTAGGTGAAAGTGAAAGTTCATTATTTTACCTCTGATTTTGTAGGGGTTTAGCATTGCTAAACCCAAATAATGATTTTTGAATTCAACCTGTGGTGTAATTAAAAGAGGAGAACGATTAAATGGCAATTAATTTACAACAAGCAATAGATATTGGCAAGTATTTAGTTACACAACGGTTATTAGGACGGAAACGCTTTCCCCTGGTCTTGATGTTAGAACCGCTGTTTCGGTGTAATTTAGCTTGTACTGGTTGCGGTAAAATCCAGCATCCTGTAGAAATACTCAAGCAAAATCTTACCCCAGAACAGTGTTTTACGGCAGCGGAAGAATGTGGCGCACCAGTGGTTTCTATTCCCGGTGGAGAACCTTTACTACATCCCCAAATAAGTGAAATTGTTGAGGGTTTAATTAAACGCAAGAAATATATTTACTTGTGTACTAATGGTTTATTACTAGAAAAGAGTCTTGATAAGTTTAAGCCTTCTCCTTATCTAACTTTTAGTGTCCATTTAGATGGAATGCGGGAATGGCATGATAAATGTGTAGACAGAAAAGGCGTTTTTGATACTGCTATCCAAGCGATTCGCGCGGCTAAAGCTAAGGGTTTTCGTGTCGCTACCAACACAACCATTTTTGCGGGTTGCGATATCCAAGAAATGCAGGGATTCTTCGATTTTCTGGAAACATTGGGTACTGACGGGATGATGATTTCTCCTGGTTACAGTTACGAATGGGCGCCAGATCAAGATCATTTTCTGCAAAAAGAACAAACCCGCGCTTTATTTAGAGAAATTCTCTCACCTTACACATCTGGAAAGAAGAATTGGAACTTCAATCACAACCCTTTATTCTTAGATTTTCTCATTGGTGAGAAGGACTATGAATGCACTCCTTGGGGTAGTCCTAGTTACAGTGTTCTCGGTTGGCAAAAACCTTGTTATTTGTTGAATGAAGGTTACTATGCAACCTTTCAGGAGTTGTTGGATAAGACTGATTGGAGTCAATATGGCGGTGCTAGTGGTAATCCTAAATGTGCTGATTGTATGGTACATTGTGGTTATGAACCCACAGCAGCAATGGATGCTATGCAACCGAAAAATATTGCTCGTTCTCTAACTACTGTGTTTGGGAAGTAATAATCTGAAAATTGTCTGAATCAGGATGCTCAGGATTTGAGGATTTACAGGATTAAATACAGCATTTTCCGGCATTAATCTTGTAATCCAGTAAATCCTGATTCTGATGATGAAAACTTTCTGAATTATTTACACACCCACCGGAACTTTAGTTGCTGCTGGTTGTTTTTTACCATCTGGTTCTACTGCTTCTCCTTCAATAAATGAACGTAACATCCAAGCCATTTCTTCATGTTTTTCCATCAACTCAGTTAAAAAGTCAGCAGAACCTTGATCATGAAATTCTTGACTACACTGATCTATATGATTTCTTAAATTGCGAATAATCTGCTCATGATCTTCCACCAATTGAGTCACCATCTTGGTTGCTGTAGGAATTTTATCGCTATGTTCTTTGAGAGTTGCAAGACTTAAAAATCCTGCCATTGTACCTGTTGGATAACAGCCCAAAGTCCGAATCCTTTCAGCTATTTTATCAATATTTATTGTCAGTTTTTGATAGTGTTCTTCCCAAAGTTTATGCAAGGTACGAAACTGAGGCCCGACAACATCCCAATGATACTTTTTTGTTTTTACTAGCAATACATTGGCATCTGCTAAATCTTGATTTAACAAATTCATCACACCGTGACGCTGTTGTTCTGTTAAACCAATGTTTATGGTTCTACCGTTCCCCTTATGATCAAACATCCTTTTAATATATCCAAAACCATTGTTTTGAAAATATTAAAACCTCAAATCCAATCGGTGTAGGGGTTTCAGGGATATTTTACCGAAAATATCATAAAGGGAGCGGTAGAGCCATGTTTATTTTATGTATGGTCATTATTATTAACTCCGATTATTACGTAAACACCTTACATATTCTCAAAATACAGACATGATCCACATCAATCAAAGGTAAGATTAATGTTCAGTTACTTTTATATATTTAGGAATATGCTGATTATTTTCTTTTGTAATCAAGCCAAAGCTGAAAATCATCCATATTCCTAAATTCTCACGATAGCTTGCATCTTTTTTCTTTACTAACATTGCTTGTGGGTCTTCCTGATGCTAAAATATAAAATACACTACACTTTAATCAGGTGATTAAGATGACACAATCTACACCCCAAAGAGTTGTCCGTCATGGTCGAGTATTTCCCGAAATTCAGTGATTTACTGAGTTTTTAGCGATGAATGGTGAAGATAGGGTAAGTTTAGAGTTAATTTAATTAAGATTTTTTATTAATAAAAAGGTGGATTGCGGGTTATATCTAGAAACTATCCGTTTTTAGTATAGCTAACAATGGTTATTTCAGCTAATACCTAAATTCTTGGCAATTTGCTATTATTAAAAATAACTAGCTACAATGTAATTTATGTGTACTAGTATTACGCTGTTCTTTAGGAAACTCACAATATGCAGGATATAAATTTAGGACCATTAGGGGAAACGGAATTCACAAAATTGTGTCTTCAGGTTGACTTAACAATTCAGAAATCTCAAATGGATAGAACAGGATGGGATTTCCTTGTAGAGTTTCCGTGGAAGCCGGATAATATTTCTCCTCAAGATATTCTTCCAGCACCATTAGAGTGCAAAATTCAAGTTAAATCAACGAATGAGCAAAGGAAGAGAGAATCAATCACTCTATCTAATTTACATAGACTTATTAAGGCAAAAATACCAGCCTTTTATTGCTTTATTGAATTTGATGGAAAACCTGAACCGCAAGCTATTTATTTAGTTCATGTCGGAAAGGAGATAATCGAGAAAACTTTAAAGAGAATTAGAGAGCTAGAAAATAAAGAGAATGGATATCAGCTAAATAAGCACACGCTTGATATAACTTATGGAGATGCTGATCGTTTGGTAGATATAACTGGACAGAGTTTAAAACATGAAATTGAGAAACATATTCCAGAGGGTATGGAAAAGTATATTGAGAATAAAAATCAGCTATTAAAAACTCTAGGATTTGAAAATGGTAGATATGAGGGTACTTTCACTCTAGCTAGTGATGATCCTATTAGAGATATTTTAGATTTGTCTTTAGGAATTTGCAAAGAACTTGATATAGATAACTCAATTATTCATGATAAAAGATTTGGAATTTTGTCTAAAACTCCTTACATAGAGCGCGATGGAGGAATTTTATCCCTTAAGGTCAAACCACTAGAAGCAGAATTAAAATTCAAAGAGTATAAATTCTCTCCGGGTATATCCTTTCCTGCGAACTTATATATCTCTCCCTTTAATGAATTCATTCCAGAAGAACGTATAAAAATTAGAGTAGAATCTAGGTTTTTTGAATTTATTATTGAATCAAATCAAAACATAAACTTTTCGATTCGCTCTTACGCTGAAGGTAGTTCCCTGAAGGAATTAAAAAACTTTCTTCAGGTTATGACTATACTTGAAAAATCATCCAGTCCCATTATAGTAGAAATGAAGTCTGAGATTTCAAGTTCATACCCTATTAGTTTTAGTTTAGAAGATTTGCCTCAGTCGTTATTTGATCCAAGCATTTTTAATGATCCAGCATATAACTGGAGTAAAGTTCATGAGCTTGCAGAAATGGCTATAGAAATATGTAGAAAAATGGATATTCCAGAGAATGAAGTGCTGATCAATATTGAAGAATTGATAAGAAGTTTTAGGACATCTGGTAATATCCAATTACTCTATCAAGCACTGTCTGGAAATGTTGAATCAGTAAATCTTCTCTTTTCAGTTGAACCACCAGGGTATCAACAGGGTGCTAAGGCGGCAATTATTTTTTTTGTAACTTTCTATATTGGAAATTATATTATTGGTTGTTGTTTAGCACTTATTGGCTCTCTATCTATACTGGGTGAACAACCTAGTTTGACTGGTGAGAAGTTTCTTCGGGGAAGGCAGTTCATAGGAACTGATAAAACTATTCTTATTAAAGAAAAAGAATCAATTGATCTAGGTTTGAATGAGTTAAAAGAAGAGTTACAAAATGAAGAATTAGCATTTATTCATATAAAGTCATAAGGATAAAGAAGTAGGCAAAATTAATGCCCAGAAAAATTCGGGAGTTAAAAGCTGAGATAAACTTTGATCAATCTGGTAGAAAAAGCAGATGCGGCCAAGAGTCGAAATCTTTTAGAATTAGTAGAAAGAATGCTGGTTTACAAATTTTTATCCTATAGCCGTCAGGAGTTAGAAGCAATGTTTGGATTAACAGAATGGCAGCAAACCCGATTTTATCAAGAAATTGAGGAAGAAACGAAGTTAAAAACAGAGTTAGAAACTAAGTTAAAAACGATTCCTAGACTGTTAAGTGAGGGGCTAACTGTAGAACAAATTGCTCGGATATTTGAGTTAGATATCGAAGTAGTGAAAACTTGCAATCAAACAGCAAAGTAGTAAATAGACATTTGATGAATAAATCTAGGGGCGATTCAGCTTGATTAGCTATCGCCCACAGTATTATAGTAAAACCCTAACCTTTCACAGGTGTACCGCAGGGATAAGTCGCTGCTTTTTCCTGACTACCCTCACTTACAGGCTTGTCTTTAGCTGTTAAATAATCTTTTTGCAAAGTATCTAATAAAGCTTCACGTCCATCATACAGCCGCTTCAGGGGGCGTGGTGGACATTGATTCAGGACATAAGCTGTTACCAAAGGCAGAGCGATCGTACTATCGGTATAACAAACAATAGCGCTAGGTAACTCATCGGGGTCAATTTTCCCCCAACTCACAGCTTCAGCAGGAGTCGCCCCAGACAAACCACCAGTATCAGGACGGGCATCAGTAAACTGAATAAAGAAGTCATGTCCCCGTTCTTCCAATCCTAAAACCTCGTGAAGTTGCGGTTGTGTTTGTAATAAAAAGTTCTTAGGACTACCACCACCAATAATTACCGCTGCACTTGTACCGTCGTTTTCTCGCGCCCCATAGACGATAGCTGCGGTTTCATTGACATCAATGGACGGATCTATTACCAGCTTTGAACCTTCTAAAGCCAAAGCAGCCACATTCATCCCAATGGAACTATCTCCAGGAGAAGAAGTATAAATAGGTACGCCACATTCATAAGCTGTCGCCAATAAACAGGAATTTTTGACACCCAATTGCTTTTCGATTTCCCACACGCACTTACCCAGTAAATGATGAAATTCCGCTGTTCCCATGCGTTTTTGGAAAGGTTCAGCTTGGAGAACTTTACGAATAAAAGCGTCCGTTTCTAGCAGTACATCGTAACCAAAAATAATGTCATAAATTCTGATTGTTCCTTCTTCCCGTAATTTGACATCATCTAAAAAGGGACTACCCGCAAATAGTTCAAAACCCAAACCATAGTGCATATCATGGTAAAGATTCGCACCTGTGCAAATCATCCAGTCAATAAAACCATTGCGAATGAGGGGCGCAAGGGCGGAAACGCCAAAACCGGCTGGTGTCATCGCCCCGGACAGGCTAACTCCGACGGTGACACCCTCTTGAAACACTTCCTTAGTTAGCAGTTGACAGGCTTCCCGCAACCGGGCTGAGTTGTAAGCAGTAAAATAGGTATCAATCAAGTCAACCACGCTAACATTGTTAGACATGGGGATAGGTGCAATTTTTTTACCTGGCTTTTGTGACATTTTTGGGAAATCCTGAATAGTAAATATGCCGAATACAATGTTATCGTATTCAAATGTACGGAAGTTGCTAAAATGTTATGCAGCTATATAAATTAGCGGCAATGCTGAAGATAATACTTCGGAAGTCATCCAATTTTCTATTTCTATTTGAGCAAATCCAAAGGTATATCTCAACCAATATTTGCTATTATTAAACATAACTAACTTGTTATTAATTATGGCACAAGCGTTAGTGAGTCTCTCTGAAGGAATCGCATCCGAACCTGCACCATTGGAATTTACCACTGATGGTGTCATTAGGATAGGCAAAACTCGTGTAACACTAGATACGGTAATTGCTGTTTTTAAACAAGGAACAACAGCAGAGGAAATTGCTTACCGTTATCCATCCCTTAAACTTGCTGATGTCTATGCTACCATTGCCTTCTACCTCAATCATCAACAAGAAGTGGAAGTGTATCTACAGCAAAGACAGCAACAAGCACAGGAAATTCGCAGGATGAATGAGGCAAGATTTGACCCCCAAGGGTTGCGTGATAGATTGTTGGCTCGGAAAGCAGAACGGGAAGTATGTTGAAACTGCTTGCTGACGAAAATTTTGATAATACTATTGTGAGGGGATTGTTGCGACGTAACCCAAATATTGATATTGTCAGAGTCCAAGATGTTGGTCTTTTGGGTGAAGATGACCCAACTATCCTAGCATGGGCAGCCAAAGAAGACCGAGTGTTACTTACTCATGATGTCGCTACAATTACAAACTATGCCTATGAACGGATTACACAAGGTCAGCCCATGCCAGGAGTGATTGAAGTTATTACAGATACACGAATTGGGCAAGTAATAGAAGATATTTTGCTTCTGATAGAGTGCTGTTTAGAGGGAGAATTGGCAGGACAAATTTACTATCTTCCTCTGTGAAAATCACAATTAATTAGCTGTTAACTTAAGTTAGGTGGTTGAAATGTACGTAAATATTGAACAGTACAATCCCAATGAAGGGTCTTCTGGAAAAATAACTGAAAAAGACCTACATGAAATATTGGATATTCTCAATTCAGAACAATATATGCAGAGAGTATCCGCATCACAAGAACTTGATGATTCCGATCTAAAAGAAATACGGAGTGAACTCGATAATGAAGCTGAGGAAAAATTCTTGCAGGGTGAGATCAGTTCGTTCTTTAAGCGATTACTAGGTTGCGCTATCTCTGTTCTTTCGGTAATGTAAGGGATACGAGACGCGATCGCTCTTTTTGGTTTACAATAAGATTATCCCAGAGGATTAACTCGGAAACCGATGCCAACCCTCACAGATATTTCTACTTTTTATTAAGATCACAGCTAACAGAATTTATGTGATTTCTGGTCTATCATAACTAATGAATTTGTCGAAACGGAAAAATTATACTTCATGCTCTTAGTCTTAACAGTTATTTATCAACAGGATTTATGAAAAGCGACACACCAGAAGAATTACATCCAGATTCAGCAGATCAAGAGATTTCCCGGTTAATTGATGAGGTAATATCAACATCGCAAACTGATGAAAAATACCGTCAAAAAATGCAGCGACGGAAAGAAGTCCAAGATCAACGCATAGCTAAAGCCATACCGGAAAAAGGCTTAATTATCGTCAATACTGGTCATGGTAAGGGTAAAACTACTGCGGCTTTGGGAATGGTTTTGCGATCGCTCGGACATGGACATAAAGTAGCTATAGTGCAATTCATTAAAGGCGCATGGGAACCAGCAGAAAAACGCGCTTTTAGTCATTGGGAAAACCAACTCGAATTTCATGCAATGGGAGAAGGCTTTACATGGGAAACCCAAGATCGGGATCGGGATTTGGATAAAGCTGCTGCGGCTTGGGAAAAATCCCTAGAATTTATCAATAACCCAGATTTTAAATTAGTCCTCTTAGATGAAATTAATATTGCTCTGAAACTGGGTTATTTACAGGTTGAAGAAGTATTAGCAGGTTTAGCCCAAAAACCAGCGGACAAGCACGTAATTCTCACGGGAAGAGGCGCACCGCCGGCATTAATTGAAAGGGCTGATTTAGTCACCGAAATGACATTAGTTAAGCATCCTTTTAAGGATCAAGGTGTGAAAGCTCAAGCGGGAATTGAGTATTAAAAAAGAGGTATAGGTTACTTATACATACCGTTAGCTTCCTGTTTACACATATTCAACATTTCTCTATCATTAGCACTCAAAGAGCTTATTTGATCATAGTCTTGCAAACTTATTGAGTGAGCATAACTTGTTGATTCATCATCACTAATTTTAGGGATTGTACTTGTTGTAGAAACTTCTATCGCACCAACTTCACCAGGGGAACTTCTCACTGTCATTGCTAATTCTCCTGACTTAGCCAAAGTTCCTTGAAAACAACTAAATTCAGAGTGAGGAACATACAAAGCGCCAATAATTTTACTTTGCTGTTTTTGAAAGAGGATGTAACCTTGTCCTAATTGATTTGGTGTAGATGATTGTCCATAAAGATAAGTTCCATCTTGTTCTGGAAATTGGACTTGTCCTTTTTTTCCTAATTCTCTCGTATTTGTAGATAATGCTATGATATTTTCCGTCAATTTATCAGTAGAGATTTGACGAGAAATATTAACTGGTGATTTTTGAATGCTTTCCTCTTTTATTTCTTGGAGTCGTGATAAAAGAGAAGAATCGGAGTTAATCTGACTTTGATTAATAGGGACTACATAATTAGTAGCTAAGGCTGTTGATGAGAGAAGTTTGTAATGTTGTTGACTAGAATAACTAATACCTAAAACACCAGCCGAAACAATCAGTCCAACGATGGGAAATTTAAATTGGCTAGAAGTCATTAATTTGGAAATATGA
Organism: Anabaena sp. AL09; assembly: GCF_001672255.1. Classification (NCBI taxonomy): domain Bacteria; kingdom Bacillati; phylum Cyanobacteriota; class Cyanophyceae; order Nostocales; family Nostocaceae; genus Anabaena; species Anabaena sp. AL09. The sequence goes on along the minus strand of NZ_LJOQ01000085.1, from coordinate 172,053 downwards.
TTAAGCATCGGATTTTTCCTGTAATAAAGTTAACTATTGTTGTTTCCTGGATTCCTGCAATAATAACTAAATACTAATTACCTAAGATTCCCTCAAAAGTTTTATCTATATATTTAATTTAAAATTAAGCAAAAACTCCCTATTTATATAATTTTGGGGAATAATCTGAGATTATAATTATTTAGTAACTTTATACTTTACTTCAAAAAATCATCCAGTTGGGGGATGTAAAATTGAGATTGGCGATTTTTATACTTTGTCATTGTCATTGTGTACTTTTGGGAAATATCTAATCTATTGAATTTTGGTGTTGACCCATAGATACATACAACTTCTAATTCACAGATTTCGCAAAATAAATTAAAATAAAAAAATTGCCCCCTGTTTTAAAATCAGGAGGCTCATCACCAAGAGGGATGTTTTGAATTACACTGTTGCGTGTTCACATTCCTAGCTGGCAATGTATTCTTTAACATTAGCGCGGCGACGACGTAAATGTGCAAGAGCTTGATGCTCTAATTGACGAACTCGTTCCCGACTGAGGTTCAAACGTTCACCAACTTTCGCTAAAGAGAGTTCATTTCCATCTTCTAAGCCAAAGCGTAAGGCTACAACTTGGCGCTGTTGGGGTGTTAGTTCTGCAAGCAGGTTATTCAAGTCGTGACGCAAAAACTCCTGAGTCGTGTAATACTCTGGTGATGGCCCGTCATCTTCCAACATTTCTTGCAATTCGGTATCTTGGTTTTCACCGACGCGCACATCTAAAGAAACTGGTTGACGCGCCATATTCAGATATTCACGAATTTGAGCGGGTTCTAACTCTAGTTCTTTGGCGATTTCTGTAGGTGTGGGTGATCTTCCTAATGTTTGCGCTAATTCCCGTTGAACTTTTTTAATTTTGTTCAGTTTTTCGGTAATATGGATTGGTAGACGGATTGTCCGACCTTGTTGGGCGATCGCTCTGGTAATTGCCTGACGAATCCACCAATAAGCATAGGTTGAGAATTTGTAACCCCGCATGGGATCAAATTTCTCCACACCCCGTTCTAATCCCAAAGTTCCTTCCTGGATTAAATCCAGAAATTCCATATTCCGCTTTTGATATTTTTTCGCAATAGCTACAACCAAGCGCAAATTCGCTTCAATCATTTTTTGCTTGGCTCGCTTACCCTGCGTCATCAAATGATTTAGTTCTGTTTCTAATTGATTAACACGGGCAGCCCATTCTGATAAACTAGGTTCATGGTCAATTTCTTTGCGTAAAGCTTCTTTAGCTTCTAGCAACGCCATCATTTGCTGTACTTGTTTACCGTAGATAATTTCTTGTTCACGGCTTAACAAAGGTACACGGCCAATTTCTCGCAGATAAGTTCTTACCATATCAGCGGTAAATTTGGCATTGACATTCTCTGTATGATTTTTAACTGTAGCCATTGGTGCTTTTATCCTCTACTCTTTAAGCATAATCAATATTTTTTTTAACAAAGGCAATTCGTAAGCTGACAATATACACCATTGAACACGGAAAGCTACCATCAAAAATTACACTAATTAAGCCTTTATTAAGATGTTGCTAGTCTAAAAATGTGTCTCGTTACCCTCTCTTAATTTTGGAGTTTTAGCAGAAATACATTGGGTTGGTTGCTAGAATTCTTTTTTTAAGTTATCTAGTAGTCGGTTTAAAAACCGGAGTCAGTATGAGTTTACTTTGATTTTATGTTACGACAAACAGAGTCAATAGTAAAGTTCCCAGATGATAAATATTTCAGTAATCAAGGCAAAAAGTTGATCACTATTTTTCTTTAACTTCCAAAAACTGTGTTTATACACTCATGGTGACGCGAAAACTCCCTCTAAAGTTGCTTTCAAGTAGCCGGATAACCGAACTTGAGTTCCTTGGAAATGGAGGGATGTTACGAAGTTGTTAGTTGTTAGTTGTCATTTGTTAGTTGTCATTTGTTAGTTGTCATTTGTTAGTTGTCAGTTGTTAGTTGTTAGTTATTGATTTAAAACTAGAAGCCTAAGTCTGCTTTTGCTAGTTCAGCAGCGGTAAATACTTCCTCGTCTGTTTTTTCTTCCCAAGCGATCGCGCCAATTTCGGCGTAGAATGTGGAATCATAGGGACGAGTCCGCACAACCACTGGCATAGGAACAGCATGACCTAAAATTAAGGCCTGTTGTTTAGAGTCTAACTTAGCTAAGACTGAGCGTAAACCACCCGCACCAGATACACCCGTAAAAATAGCATCAATATCTTTTTCATCATTGAGCAAAGCGGTGATCCGAGTCCCGATCTGGGACATGACTTCATTATCTATGCCTGATGGACGTTGATCAACTACCAAAAGCGTGACAAAATATTTTCGCAGTTCTCTAGCAATAGTTCCAAAAATCGTACTTTGGACAACTCCTGGGTCAAGAAAGCGGTGCGCTTCCTCTATTGTAATCATTAATGGTGTCGGCCGATCTAAAGGATTTTTACTTTGGAGAAATTTATCAGCTTTTTTGACATAATGCTCATGTATCCGTCTGGTGATCATATTTGTCACCAACATATATGAAAGCATATTTGACTGGGAACCAAATTCAATAACTACGTTTTTTCCAGCTTCTAGACATTGGACGATGTTTTTAATATAATTTTGCGGACAAGCACTACGCATATACTTTAAACTATCTAAGCGAAAAAGTTTCCGCTGTAATGCCATAATTGAGCCTTTGTGTCCGCGTTTTTCGTCACAAAACATCTCAATATCTTCGTTACTCATATTTAGTAACTTAATAATCCAAGATTTACCCAACTCTGTAAAGAGGATATTGGCATTATCTAAAGCCGCTTCAGAAAGTCCTAAATCACGATTACACAATTTAATATCTTCAACTTCAACCTGTTCATAGCTGAGATATAGTTCTTGTGCGTCCCGAACACCTCGACGCTTTGTTGAATCTGGATCAAGTGTGTAAACCTCAACTTGTCCGGGAAATAACTGTTTTAAGCCTTTAACAGTGTTGACGTTTTTTCCTTCTGCGACTGCTTCCCAACCATATTCTGAGTGCATATCAAAAATCAAGTTGACAGCAGCATTCTTACGAATTACACCAGCTAAAATCAAGCGCGTCAGGAAAGATTTTCCAGTTCCCGATTTCCCAAAAATCCCGTTACTCCGTTCCACAAAGCGGTTTAAATCAATGCAAACCGGCACATCCATATCTAAGGGTTTACCGATAGAAAAGTTTTTGCGTTGAGGATCATCTTCCCAGCCAAAAACTTTCCGAAAATCCTCTTCCTTGGCTTCGTAAACTTGGCTAAAGTGACTAGGAATAGTTTTAACAGGTAATAATTCCATCGTCGTACTGGTTTGGGGTTGAAAGGATGCTAAACCCGTAGACGATGGTATGAAAGAATTGGGGGATTTACCATTACTAGAAAAGCCAGATGCTGGAGATTCAGGGGTAAACATCAGCATGGGTGCTAGGTTGATCATCCCATAAGTACCGCTACCGGCTAATACTTCGCGCAAGAAACTATCATCCCAATTGGGAGGACTAGCTGTAATGCGGTCATTTGCCATACCCAAGGATACATCTGTTAGCATACAGAAAAAGCGCGATCGCATTCCCTGTACCACGAGAAATTTACCTACCCGCATATCTTCTACAGAGATATCTGGGTGTAATCTGACTTCTAAACCTCCAGTCAGAGAACCTTCAATAACTGAACCTAATGGTAATCCCAAATTCATTTTTGTTCGTTGTTCGTTGTCAGTTGTCAGTTGTTCGTTGTCAGTTGTTAGGGAACAGGGAGGACAGAGAAAGAAATTCTTACCCATTACCCATTACCCATTACCCATTCTTTAGTCAATTTGAATACTTGTTGGTGAATTTCCTCCGGGTGGTGTGATTCCTGGTAATGGTTTTCTAAATTGTGAATAGATGCGATCGCGCCAAGCGAAAAATGCTTCATAATCAGGATTATTGGCTATGCTGGACAATCCTTTCCCTCTCAGAGATACTGGTAAATCCAAATAAGCACCATCGGGAAACTTCAAAAGCATTGATAAACTAGCAACTGTTAAATCAGCTAAAGTTGGTTCATCACCTGTTAAATAAGGACTACCTACCAACAATTGGGTAATAATATCCAAATCTTGTTTTAAGCTAGTAACAGCCGCATTTATCACATCTGGGGTCAAACCTACACCAAAACCCAGCGCTGACAGAAAATCACCAGGAACACCTTCGATAACACTTCTGAGAATATCTGGAGTGGAAACTGGTAACAACGACTTACGAAAACTCTGATCTTGACTAATAGCTGCAAATAGAGCCTTTCTACCTTTAACACCGATTGACTCATCAGCCCAATCTTCCAATAATAAAGTCAAAGCGCGTTTTTTGGGATCTATCGGTATCAGCAGACGATCTGGGTATTCTGAATCTAAATATTTAGCGATTTCTGTAGAATCAGCAATATATCTATTGCCATCTTTTAACACTGGAACTTGTTTTTGTCCAGTCAAGCGAAATAATTCTAGCTGGCCAATTCCTGGTGCAACTTCGATTTTGCGATACTCCAGTCCTTTATAATCTAGGAGTAAACGAACTTTTTCGGAAAATTGAGATAGTTCCCACTGATATAGTTCTAGCATATTGTATATTTTGCAACTTGTTTAGTTGTTAATTTTATAATTGTATCCTTAATTCTTAGCATTTTTCCTGTAAATTTATCATTTTCTGGGTTGAGTTGTTGCCCATCAAGTTGAAAGTTACTCGAATTTGTGTGATAATTAAACTTGGATTGTTATGCCTGTCAATTGATTGAGCATTTTTCCAGATACTTGAGATATTCAAAATAGTTCACAGCATAAAATTGTTGAAATTGTTGGATATTATCAATATTCCTACTTCTGACTACCGACTTCTAAATTCTTTGATAACTTTACCTAAATTTTTACAAAAAATCTTGTTCCTCAGTCAAGAACCTTTTTAGTTGGCAGAATGTGATAAATCTTGATATAACTTGTATGCAATCAATACAAACAGAATTTATGAACGCTAATTACAGCAAATTATTGACCAAAATTACCGCAATCATGGGATTAATGAGTATCGGTCTTTTGACTACTATCCCATCTCCAGCGAAAGAAGTCCGCAATCCCAATTCCAGACCAAGTATTTTCAACGAACCGCTCTACAATCGTGGTAAAAAGCCCAGTGAAACTGCACCAGTTACCACACCCAGACAGCCAGAAACAGAAGTTCCCACTGTTAAACCCACCCCAACAGCACCTCTAACCGAAACAAAACCAACTAAAAATTTAGTAGTTTTGGCCAATGAGAATGGATCTTTTACAATCCTTATTAAAGCTTTAGCAGCAGCAGGACTGACAGATACTTTACAGGGAGAGGGTCCTTTTACCATTTTTGCTCCCACAGATGCAGCATTTAAAGAATTACCAGCAGACGCATTAAGGGATTTATTGAAGCCAGAAAATAAGGAAGTATTGGTGAAAATTTTAACCTATCATGTAGTCCCAGGTAAGGTACTCTCCACTGAATTAAAATCTGGGGAAGTAAAAAGCGTAGAAGGGGGTGCTATTAATGTTAAAGTTGATCCAAAAGCAGGTGTAAGTGTCAATGATGCCAAGGTAACTCAGGCAGATATCCAAGGTAAGAATGGTGTTATTCATGCAATTGATAAAGTGATCCTGCCTCCTGATTTATAGATTTTTAGTATTTGATTGATCAAAATCCGTAAGTTAAAATCCCCGAATTTATCAAAAACTGGGGATTTTACTATGGGAAAAGACTCAGTTTAAACTGGACTTTTTTGAAGAAATAGCCATCAAACTAACGAGCTTTAGCAGTAGCCTTAGCTTCAGTTTGCTTCGCTTCTTGAACTAACTGCATCATCAACTGTTCCAGCTTTTGTGCTGTCTGTTCTTCTTGGTGTAAGTTTTGCTCTAACAACTGGACAACTTGGTTTTGTCCCATTTGTTCCGCTACCTTAATTAAACCACGATAACAAGCTATTTCCAATTGTTCAATCTTACTATGCCATTCTGCCAATCCTAAGTCGATAATTTTGGGATTATCGGCAGCTAAAAGGGCAAATTTTTGACCTTCACTAATTAAACCAACCGCAAGATCACAGGTAATTCGTTGTGGTTGCTCTCCTAAAATAGATAAAACCTGTTTCAGGTTTTCGATATGCTGTTCAGTTTCTGGAATATGTGGCTCAATCACAGCTTTCAATTTACTATTTTGACAACATTGCCACATCATTTGCTGGGCTTCTAAGAAGCGATTTTCAGCATCGTACATGATGTTCACTTCATAGATAAACTGCTGTTGTAAGCTGGTGATTTTTTTCGTCCCTGGACGCTCGCTAACTAAAACCATGATGATTCTCCTAATGGTATTTCGCTGCCTTTAACAGTCGTTCCATTAACCCTACGTCTAGTCCGACCAATTCTCTTCTTACTAAAGACAGAGTAAGGGTGTGAAGTTTAATTGTGATTACAGTGACAATATCAGACAAAAGTCTGAACTATGATTTATGTGATTAATTTGATTTAGATGATTTATAGATTTATTAGCCCAAAAATCATTATCCAAATCACAAGAATCACAAGAATCACAGTTTAGACTGCTGAAAGCTGCTGTATCCACTACTTAAGTGCTATTGAGGAAATTTCATTTTAAAGCTTCCTTCAACAAATCCCGATGTAAAAAAGCTCCATTTATTAAAGATTGAATTTTATGAGGTGACAAAGATTCACCATGATAATAATAATTAATCCAACTTTTACTAATTAAATGTATATCATCTGGTAAATCCTTTAAATCCCAACCAGGTATTTCTAAATCTTCCATTAATCGGTTAACTTTGGGATCATAACTCAATGCAAAACAACGTGAACCTTCACTTGCTGCCATAATTAAACTATGTAAACGCATTCCTATGGACATTTCCACACCGCGAAATACACCTTTTAAAATTTGTGGATCTTCGGAACAAATAACTCTACTCACATCTGGTAATTGAGTATGAATTTTTTCCGCAATTTCTAGATCTTCACTTTTTTGAAATGGCAATAATAAAATAAAAGCTTGGGTTTCTTTCTGCAAATTAACTAAAGCTTGAGTTAAATTTGTTAACCGCTTTTCTGTTAATTGAGGATGATTTCTTAAAGTAACTGCAATTCTGGGTTTTGGTAAATCTACTAATTCCGGGACTGGCTTCGATTCCAACGCCCAAACTGGGTCAGGGGCAAGGATATGGGGTATACTCCAATCTGATAATAACCGAGAACTGGAGCGATCGCGCACACTCACTTGAGTACAACCTGCAAAATTCCTCTTCGCTAACCAACGAGTTTGGAAATGCAACAAAGGACCTATACCCTGTCCCCAAGCCACAGTTTTCAAACCCATAACTTGAGCTAAAGCCATCAATCCGCCATAATAAAAAGGGCTAATCAGACTGGTAGCATCTTGAATTAAACTACCACCACCCCAAACAAAAGCATCACAAGAACGCAAAGCCTTTAAGACTGAGAAAATCGCCATGCGGTTGTAACATTCCACACCATAACGCCGATGAGTTTCTTCAGGATTTCCAGAAAGCACCACAGGAGTAACATCAAGTGGTAGCATTTGCAGAAGTGTGGCTAACAAAGCTTCATCACCACCATTACCCTTACCGTAATACCCAGACAATAAAACCCGCATTTTCCCCATTTTAAATTTTAGATTTTAGATTAATTATGCACACCCTTTCGATTCCCACCTGGATAATTCATATTTCTAGCGTCATTGAGTGGATAGCCGCAATTTGGCTAATTTGGATATACGGTGAACTTACAGAAAATCGGAGTTGGTGGGGATTATCCTTTGCTATGTTACCAGCTTTAATTAGCGCAATGTGTGCTTGTACTTGGCATTATTTCGACAATTCCGAATCATTAGAATGGTTAGTCACCCTACAAGCTACCATGACATTAGTTGGTAACTTTACTCTCTGGGTAGCAGCTTATCTAATTTGGCGTTCTACCAAGTCTACAAGCCCCATTGAGACACAATCTATCAAATCAGAACAATGATATCAAAAGAAACCCTTTTTGCCCTTTCTCTCTTTCCCTACTTGGGTTTCTTGTGGTTTATTAGCCGCAGTCCACAAATGCCACGTTTAGCCCTATATGGATTTTACGGCACATTGGTATTTGTCGCCATCACCATCCCCGCCGCCATTTACGCCAAAGTCCAGTACGGAGAACAACTAGCCAATGTAGACTGGTTACATGGCAGCGCAGAAGTCTTTTTAACCCTTGCTAACATCTTACTAGTCTTAGGTTTTCGCCAAGCAGTACAGGAATTAGGGAACAGGGAACAGGGAACAGGAAACAGGGAATAGAAAGAATTACCAATTACCAATTACCAATTACCAATTACCAATTACCAATTACCAATTACCAATTACCAATTACCAATTATGGAAGTAATCCCCGCAATTGATTTACTAGAAGGTCGCTGCGTGCGACTATACAAAGGAGACTACGAGCGATCGCAAGTATTCAGCGAAAACCCCGTTGAAGTAGCGAAAATGTGGGCAGACCAAGGCGCAACAAGACTACATTTAGTTGATTTAGACGGCGCAAAAGCTGGGAAAATCGTCAACTTAGCAGCTATTGAAGCCATTAGAAATAATCTTGATATACCCATTGAAGTTGGGGGCGGATTGCGCGATCGCTCAAGTGTTGTACAATTATTTAATCTGGGAGTAAATTGGGCAATTCTGGGAACTGTCGCCGTTGAACAACCCCAGCTAGTCCAAGAACTCTGTCAAGAATTTCCCGAAAAGATTATTATTGGCATAGATGCCCGTAACGGCTTAGTTGCAACTCGTGGTTGGTTAGAAACATCAACAGTATTAGCCACTCAACTAGCAGTACAAATGCAAGAACTAGGTGCAGCAGCCATCATTTACACTGATATCAACCGTGACGGCACACTAGAAGGCCCAAATTTAGACGCATTACGAGAACTCGCAGCGGCAATTTCCATACCCGTAATTGCTTCAGGTGGTGTAAGTTCTGTCACCGATTTATTAAGTTTATTAGCTTTAGAACCCCAAGGGGTAACAGGTGTGATAGTTGGTAAAGCCTTGTATACTGGTGATATTCTCCTCAAAGAAGGATTACAAGCTATTGGTCCGGGAAGACTGCAAGATATACCACCAGATTTCAGTATTTCTAGCATTGCTTAAAATGAATTAGCAATATAGGGAAACCTGTAGGGGCGCAGGGTCTGCGCCCTTGATTGTATTGATTATTGCTAGTATTGTATTAGGATTATATTTACTCAATAAATTAGTAATTTTATGCCAAGAAAAGACCAGGGTTGGGTGACATTTCAAACATCTGAAGAAGAACGCAAGATATTAGAAGAATTTTGTCAAAACTCCCAGCGGACTAAAACTGAGATTTTGCGAGAATTAGTGCGGGGACTTAATAAATATTCATCACCGTCCATATCATTATCAACTTCACAGGAAAAAGCAGAAACTAAGCATCCTGAATTTGAAATTGTTAGTCCCAAAAAAGCATTAAAAGTGAGTTCGCGTAATGTTCTCAAAGGAGTCGTGAAACGAGTCACAACTGGAAGTGTAAATACTGAAGTAACTTTAGAAATTATTCAGAAAGTTGAGTTAACTTCCATGATTACTAGAGTTTCCGCTGAGGAGTTAGAATTGTTTGAAGGGACAGAAGCTTATGCTGTGATTAAATCTAATGATATTGTGATTGCTAAAGATTAGAAATACTTAACTTAGATTCCCGACTTCTTTAAGAAGTCGGGAATCTTTTTGTTTACTAAGCTTCGATTTTTACACCTTTCCAGAAAGCAACATAACCTTCTATATTTTTAGCCTTTTCCTTGGTGCTAGGATAATACCAAGCAGCATCTTTATTAACTTGTCCATTGACTTCGACACTGTAGTAACTAGCGACCCCTTTCCAGGGACAAGTGGTATGAGTGCTGCTGTCTTGAAAATATTCTTTCTTGATAGAGTCAGCAGGGAAATAATGATTTCCTTCCACAACTACAGTATTATCGCTTTCGGCTAAAATAGCGCCATTCCAAATTGCTTTCATGATGTGAGTTTAAAAAAGTTCATAATTTATATTGTGACACCTAAACTGAGAATTTGTACTCATAAGTTCTGAAATATTTTTTCTACTGTAATTTATTTCCATTCACAAATCACAAATAATACATTAATCAATTAAGTTTTATTAAACATATAAAAACTAACAATGTTTTTAAATATAAACTATCTCACCCCCATAATTTTTGCTATCTTGTCTACTTCTATTAATCCTTGACGTTCTAATTCATAAGCAATAAAGGGATAGTTTTCTTTTAAATGGTCGAAAGAATAATCTTTTTTACAATACTTTATTAGCTGATCTGAACGCCCCAATTGACGCATTTCTTCATTAAGTTTGAGACATTCAATTGTATAAACTACTCTGCTTTTTAGTGGTTCTAAAAGATTAGGATTAGGTTTAATAAGCATAGAAGGAAAATCAATAATAAAACTATCTGCCGGTAAGAAAAAAGGATCTATAATCTCTGTTTTTATTCCTTTGATAGAGTTCATTTTTGAGCAAATAAGACGAAAATTATCCCATTCATAGGCTAGTTCAGGGTTAACCGTTTTAGGAATAAAATGATCAACTGCTGGGCTACCTGTGTCATAAGGAATCCATTGTGCTGAATATACACAAATATGATTACAAGCATCGTATAAATCACGCAATGATCTCCGCCAATAATCACGGTTTTTCCAATCTTTTGTTTTAGGATTAGGAACTTTATTTAAAAAATCTTTACCTTCTTTTCTAACTTTTTTATCAAAATCATCAGGTTCAGGTTGGGGTTTAATAGGAATCACAAATGTACTCCATGCTGTTCTGCAAAATAAATCCACCTTGGCCAAAATCTATCATCTTCTGATAAATACCTGGCCAAATCATTTGATACTCTTGCCACATCTTCCGAATTTGGATTATCTGACAATTGTAAAACTTTTGCTGCTTCTATAGCCTTTTCTGCTTCCAAAGAACGCGAATGACGCAATTTGAAAACATCAGACATTAACCAATAATCTACCACACCTTGACGGATAAAAGGAAGTTCTTCAATTTGGACTTCATTCCCTAATAAATCGCTTTTCACCAGTTCTAAACTAAATAGCTTATCAACTCTTGCATCAAATCTAGGTTCTACAGATGCCATAACTAAAGGAGAATGAGTAGCAACCATAATTTGCACTTGTAAATCAGATGCTAAATCATCTCTGGTATCTAACAAAGCAGGTAAAATAGCCCTTTGCCATTGGGGGTGAAGATGTGCTTCTAATTCATCTACTAAAATAACCATTCTCTTCTGTGGTTCTCTGCGGATAAGTTTTGATTGTATTTTATGTTCTTCATAAGCCCAAACTATCAAATAAGCCATTGTAATTATCCGCTGTACCCCTGCGGAAGCATGAATAATGGGAACAGTTCCATAAGGATGTTCTATGGTGGGAATTTCTCTAGCATCATAAGGAAGTCTGACAGGTTCTCCCGGTTTCAAAATTCCTAAATCACCCTGTTCTGGAGGAGATAAACGTTCTAATACTTTTACTAAGGTGTCAAATGGATATTTATCTGGTCTACTTTGCCATTGAATCCAATCTTGCAATAATCCATTAATAAAAGTATTGGCGTTTTCATCTTTTTGACCATTCCATAACTCATCTTTTGTAAACACAAAAGGAAGTGGTTTTTTATCAATATTTCTAATACGTGAAGGAGATGACAAATATTGTTTTGCTGTGTCCCATACTGCAAAAGAACCATCTACTCTGGCATAAATCAAAAGACCTGGAATAGTTGAACGATTTTTAATTTCATTCCATCTTTGAAGCTGCCAGTCATAAGAAATACTCTCTATATCAGACTCAGAATCTCCAGAAATTTCAAATGTAATTACAGGTTCATCTTCACTTGCAGTTTGCGTTGGATATGCTGGTAAATTTGCCCACTGTCCAGTTAAAGCCCACCAAGCACATTCTAGTAAAAAAGTTTTACCCAGTCCATTATCACCTGTAATTAAGCTCAGTCTTTCTGCTGGTTCAAAACAAAGTTTTTTTGCAGCCCCTACACCTTGTATTTCTAAATAAGTTAAAGTACCTTCTTCGGGTAGAATATCTGGAGGTTTACCAATAACAGTTTTTAATTCTTTCCAAGAGACTACTTTATCTTGAAAAAGCTGATTTCGATTAATTCCTTCAGGAATAGAAATATCAAACAATTGATTGATTTCTTGTTCATTTAACAAAAACTCATTTTTGAAATTTTGAATGATACTTTCTGGTGTTGTTTCAGATGACCATTCTTTTTCACGATATATCCAGACAGCTAAATGGAAAAGAGGAATTACTTGATTTTTATATAAACAAGACTTCAAAATTTCAATATAGTTATCTTTCCAACCCCAGGCATCTTCATCAATTTGATGTATTAATGCTGCTATAAAATGCTCTTTACTAAAGGGTTGCATTTTTTCAAGATACCCTACATATCTGTTAAGTTTTATCCATTTAGTTTTTGGCAACCCGAAATATCTATAAAAATATGCTGATTCCTTACAGGGTTTATAGTATTTTTCTACAAAATCTTCAATTTCAGAATGTAGAGATACTTCAATAGTATTCCCTACAGGTAATCGTAATTGCTTAAATTTTAGAAAAGTAATTCCCCAAAAAGAATCTACCTTTTCTAAATGTTTCAGAGACTCCTTAATTTGATCAATACTAATAAACATAAGTTTATCCGGTTCGCTTTTTTTAAATTAATCTGAATAAATCAGATGTTAAATTCTTTCACAAAATAGCAAAATACAAAATCCTGGGTAATTTTTAAAACTAGCTTACCTAGTTTATTACAAAAAAACACCCAACAAACACAATTTACCAAAACTAACGCAAAAACTCTCTAAAACTCTTCTTCCTTCGCTACCTTCGCTCCTTCGTGGTTCGTTTATTCAATCTAAATATATAATAGTGCCAGTGCGATCGCTCAGATATCATCATATCGCTGTTGATAGCTTGAATGCAAAACCACCTCCAATCATTCTCACAGACAACGGCGAAATTGTTACAATCTTAATATCTTCATCACAACTCAGACACGCAACAGCCATCTACCATGCTTCAGTACCCCCACTTAGAAAAAGCCTTAAAACATCATTTTGGTTATGATCAATTTCGCCCTGGACAACGGCAAATTATCGAAGATGCCTTAGAAAATCGTGATTTAATGGTAGTCATGCCTACAGGTGGGGGTAAATCTCTGTGCTTTCAATTACCGGCACTTTTGAAACCCGGTTTAACAGTGGTAGTGTCACCATTGATAGCCTTAATGCAAGATCAAGTAGAAGCACTACGAACTAATAACATTTCTGCCACATTTCTGAATAGTAGTCTTAATGCCTATAAAGTTCGCTCCCGTGAAGAAGCGATCATGAATGGTAAGATAAAATTACTTTATGTCGCCCCAGAACGCCTCGTTAGTGAACGATTTCTCCCGCTTTTAGACGTAGTTAAAGAAAAAGTCGGAATTTCCACCTTTGCCATAGATGAAGCCCATTGTGTCTCAGAATGGGGGCATGATTTCCGCCCAGAATATCGGCAATTAAGATTACTCAGAAAACGTTATCCTGATGTACCGACAATTGCTTTGACTGCTACCGCTACAGATAGAGTCAGGGCTGATATTATCGAACAATTAGGATTAAAACAACCCAGCATTCATATTGCTAGTTTTAACCGCCAAAATCTTCATTATGAAGTCCGTTCTAAAAGTAATCGTGCTTACGCCGAATTATTAGAAATAGTTAGAGAAAATGAAGGTTCAGGAATTATCTATTGTTTAACTCGCAAAAAAGTAGATGAAATAACTTTAAAACTCCAAAATGATAAAGTTTCAGTTTTACCTTATCATGCTGGTTTAAGTGATGATGAAAGATCAAAAAATCAAACTCGGTTTATTCGGGATGATGTGCGGGTAATGGTAGCCACAGTTGCCTTTGGTATGGGTATTAATAAACCTGATGTGCGGTTTGTGGTGCATTCCGATTTACCGCGAAATTTAGAAAGTTATTATCAGGAATCAGGACGAGCCGGCAGAGATGATGAACCTTCCAAATGTACATTATTTTTCAATTATGGTGATATTAAAACCATTGAATGGAGTATTAATCAAAAACCAGATCCCCAAGAACAATTAATAGCTAAACAGCAACTAAGACAGGTAATTGATTATGCAGAAGGTACAGACTGTAGACGCACAATTCAATTAAGTTATTTTGGGGAAAGATTTCCGGGAAATTGTGGAAATTGTGATAATTGTCTTTATCCTAAACCTGTCCAAGATTGGACAATTGAAGCCATGAAATTTCTATCTTGTGTGGCCAGGTGTAAAGAAAGATATGGAATGTTACATATTATTGATATATTAAGAGGCGCGAAAAATCAGAGAATTGTTGTTAATAAACATGATCAACTTTCTACCTATGGAATTGGCAAAGATAAAACAGTAGATGAATGGCGAATGTTAGGAAGATCACTTTTACATCAAGGGTTAATAGAACAAACCGCAGACGGTTATTCAATTTTAAAACTTAATGCTTTGAGTTGGGAAGTAATGCGAAAACAACGCCCAGTTTCCATTGCTGTTCCTATAGCCAAGAAAACTAATTGGGAAGAGGGAAATGTCAAAGCAGCAGATGTAGAAGTGCTAATGCAAAAATTGCGATCGCTTAGGAAAGAACTCGCAGACGAACAAGCAGTACCACCCTACGTCATCTTCCATGATTCTACCCTCAAGTTAATGGCACAAAGCCAACCAAAAACCTTAGATGAATTTGGCAATCTTTCCGGGGTTGGTAGTCATAAATTATCTCAATATGGCGAAAGATTCTTAGCAGAAATTCAAAAATACCGCCAAGAACAAGGATTACAAGAAAAGACGATTAATCGAGTTAGTTCCTCACCTCATTCTCACTCACCTTCTGATACAGAATTAACAACATTGGAATTATATAATCAGGGTTTGAGTATTGAAAACATCGCTAAACAACGCAACGTTAAAACTGCCACAATTATCAATCATCTTGCAAATTTAATTGAGAAAAAACAACCTGTAGATTTAAGTAAATTAGTCCCCTTAGAACGTCAGAAAAAAATCTGGAACGTTTTAGAAATTGTTGGTGATATTGCCCTCACACCCATTCGGGAAAATTTAGGTGAAAGCTACAGTTTTGACGAAATTCGTTTAGTTAGAGCAAAATGGCGCAGAGAAAAACAAAAAACCATTAAAGATGATATTGATTTTTAGTTTTTTGCCGATAAAGCCAGAGATAGCAGTTTTGGTAAAACCAAACAAATAGCCGTATTCAATATTGTTAAAAATAGACCATCAATTAAACTCATAAATAACTCTCCCTGTGATAACTACATCTTGATTTTGCATTCTAAACACCATTTTTGAATTTTTGAATGTCTTTGACTTGCATAAGTAAATTAAATACTTGCAACTTTTCTATTCCCTAGTTATGTATAGCAATCCTGTCTGATTTGTGAAAATTGATGTTTTTACCGAGAATTACAGCGGTTTCCGCTCTTATGAGGGACAAAGTTGAATCATGAAACTCTTGTAGTGCGGGCATCTTGCCCGCTAGATATGTACCTCATAACACCAGGAAGTGCTGTATGAATAGCGCAGAGAAGAAAATAAATATATTCACAAATAATTGAGGATTGCTATTATTCGCTAATATTCTCTTTAATTAGGAGAACATTGGGAACAAAAATTCGGACTAAATTTACAAGATTGACTACCAGTTAATCCGTAGGCTGTACAATACGGGAAACTGGTCATTTCCATTTTGGCGGATTTGCAGCTAGAAGCAAGGGCAAATGGTTGAGATTGTTGAGGTTTACGAACCAAAACCATAGATAGCAGCCTAGGCAAAGCCAAACAAGCCCCAGCATTGATGACGGTGAGCAATAATACATCCATCAAATCTATAGGGAATCACCCCCAAATGAAATTACATGAAAACAGTTTGACTAAAACTAAAATATATGGCAATGTCCTAAGACTCAACCATAGTATTTAGTTTATATAAAATCAGTTTAGCATAGATTTTTATATATGGAACGGTGATAATTCAGTAATTGTGATCAATTAATGTGTAAACTAAAGATTAAATAGTTGGTTATTAATTGAATTTAACATCAGCATTTATGACAAAAACCCAATCTGCAACTTCTTTCTTAGCTAACATTTCTGAGCGGGAAAGCCTGGCTTTACAGAGTTTAGTAGATTACACAAATGTGGAATCACTACCAGAAATTTGGACTTTAGCTGCCAGGAAATTTGGTAATATTGTTGCCCTGCATAACCCCCACTCCAAACCAGAAGTAAAAATTACCTATAGTCAGTTGTCAGGGCAAATTCAACAATTTGCCGCCGGTTTGCAAAAGTTAGGTATCAATATAAACAATAGCAAAACTCTTCCCTATGGTGAACGGGTTTCCCTCATTGCTGATAACAGTCCCCGCTGGTTTATTGCCGATCAAGGTATAATGACCGCTGGAGCGGTAAATGCAGTCCGTAGCGCTCAAGCAGAACGAGAAGAATTACTTTATATTATTTCCCATAGTGGCAGTACCGCATTAGTAATTGAGGATCTCAAAACTCTAAATAAGTTAGGAGAAAGCTTAAATGAATTACCGATTAAGCTGGTAGTTCTCCTTTCTGATGAAGTACCACCCACAGAACGCAATTTTCCAGTGGTGAACTTTTCCCAATTATTAGATATTGGTAGTAACAACACTTTAATAGCTACCAAACAAAGCAGCGAAAGTTTAGCAACCCTGATTTATACCTCCGGTACTACGGGAAAACCCAAGGGTGTAATGCTATCTCACAAAAATTTGCTGCACCAAGTTAAAAGTTTGGGGGTGGTTGTCCAACCAGAAAAAGGAGATATTGTTCTGAGTATTCTGCCCACATGGCATAGTTATGAACGCAGTGGCGAGTATTTCTTACTTTCCCAAGGCTGTACCCAAATATACACTAATTTGCGTTCTGTGAAAGGGGATTTAAAGAAATTTAAACCCAATTACATGATTGCTGTTCCTCGACTATGGGAATCAATTTATGAAGGAGTGCAAAAGCAATTCCGCGAACAACCAGCCAAAAAACAAAGTTTGGTCAAGTTCTTACTAGAAACGAGCCAGAAATATATTGAAGCACGGCGTATTTGCCAGGGATTGAGTTTAAATCACATTCACGCTTCATTTATTGAACGTTCCCAAGCCAAAATAACAGAATTGGGTTTATTATTATTCCATGCACTCGGTGAAAAATTAGTTTATACCAAAGTGCGAGAAGCTACTGGCGGCAACATCAAGCACGTTATTAGCGGTGGTGGGGCGCTACCTGCATATATAGATAACTTCTTTGAAATTGTTGGGGTGGAAATTTTACAAGGTTATGGTTTAACAGAAACCTCACCAGTAACTAATGCTCGTCGTCCTTGGCGAAATTTACGGGGTTCTTCAGGACAACCCATTCCCGGTACAGAAGTGAAAATTGTCAATCCTGAGACTCGTCAACCTCTACCAGTGGGAGAACGGGGTTTAGTCCTGCTCAAAGGGCCACAAATCATGCAGGGCTATTATCAAAATCCCGAAGCCACAACCAAAGCCATAGACACAGAAGGTTGGTTTGATAGCGGTGATTTAGGTTGGGTAACTCCTGAAAATGACCTAGTATTAACAGGTAGAGCAAAAGACACCATTGTCTTAACCAACGGTGAAAACATCGAACCCCAGCCCATAGAAGATGCTTGTTTAAGATCACCCTATATTGACCAAATCATGTTAGTAGGGCAAGATCAACGGAGTATTGGTGCTTTGATTGTTCCCAACCTAGAAGCCTTAGAAAAATGGGCAGAAACTCAAAATAATAGTCAAAAAATTGACTTAGAGAGTAAAATAGTCCAGGATTTGTTTCGTCAGGAATTAAATCGGGAAGTTCAAAACCGTCCCAGCTACCGAGCCGATGATCGTGTTGGACCGTTCAAACTCATTGAGGAACAATTCTCAATTGAAAATGGACTCATGACACAAACGCTCAAAATCCGTCGTCACGTTGTCATGGCACGATATTGCGATATTATCAACGCAATGTTTGCCAAATAATTCCCTAAATCGCAGATGATCTTTCAGAACTTAATGGAGATATAGGGAAGCAGCCCCGCAGAGGGGAATGGGAAGAAAATTCTTCTTTTTTTCTTTCTTTTTTCTCCTGACTCCTGACTCCTGACTCCTGACTCCTGACTTCCCCCAAACTACAAACTATTTAAGAGTGAACGGACAATTTTTATGGATGTTTCCAACCCTCAATTGCTTTTAAAACGCCCGATTAATGTCAAAGCCATAGTTACTAGTCTCTGGAAAGAGGAAGTACAACAGCAACTACAAGGTCAAATTAATCAAGTTGACCAACAACTGCAACAATTAGACGTTGAAGGACAAAGAGCAGTTAGCGCCATTCAAAAACAGAGTGTGCAACCACCAGGACCCCAAACACTCCAACAAATTGACAACATTCAACTGCAAGTCAATCAAAAGAAAAGTGAACTTCTAGAGCAGAAAAACCAAATGCTGCAAAACCTCCAGCAAGTACAATTATTGGAATTAGATCAAGAAGTCAATCAATTTCAAATGGAAAGCTTTTTCCGGATTGAACTAGGTGATAATTTGATTAGTAAAATGCAGGTGGAAGTTGTCCTCCGTGATGGTATTGTCGAAGAAATTCGCGGAGATATCTAACATTAGCACTGAAGTAGAAGTTTAGCATATCTCGTTCCCAGTCTCTGACTGGGAATGCTATCACAGAGGCTCTGCCTCTACAGTTATAAACACGGTTGGGACATGGACTTTTACGAAATTACGAAAAACCTAGATTTGTAGGGGTTTAGCAGTGCTGATATGTGTCAACTTAACGTAAAACCCATAGCCCACCTGGGAATGAATTCCCAGTCTCATAAGACCTCGCGGTAAGTGGGAAACGAGCGTGGCTTGGCTCCCAACAGAGGGAAGCGACACGAGGGATTTTAATCCCTGTGGTATG
>NZ_LJOQ01000085.1:123310-152672 GCF_001672255.1 Anabaena sp. AL09 | reverse complement strand
TGACGGTCGCAGCGAGATTAGATTAGGCTAAACCTTTAATCTAATTCTGTCAGTAGAATCTCAGTGGCTGTCTTCCCTGAGAGTGTCAAAACAAAAGTTGTCTTTTGATAACTAAATAACCATAAGCTATTTGTAGCCTAATTTGACACCAATAAGCTTTTGCTTTACCCCTACCGATAGAATCGAACAATTAAGCCGTGTTGAGTATAGCTAGATTTACACAATCACGGGATTTTTTCCCAAAAAATAACCAGCGCGAAAATAGAGTATTAGGGGGTTGACAAATGATTTTGGATTTGTTATCATAAGATTGATAAGGAAGAACTATCTTGTCACAAAAATCTATTCAACTCCCCAAAACCGCTGACAATCAAGTAAGCGGTTGTGTTTTGTCCAAAAAAACAGATAGTTCTCATCAATCTGATTTTTCCAAAAAATCACCCACTTGATCACAAAACTGTTAAAATTCGTAGATTGAAGTCCATATATAATTGATTCTGAAACCACCATATCATGAGCATTAACGAAGTATTTATGCCGGCGCTGAGTTCCACCATGACCGAAGGCAAAATTGTC
Source organism: Anabaena sp. AL09 (assembly GCF_001672255.1). Taxonomy (NCBI): domain Bacteria; kingdom Bacillati; phylum Cyanobacteriota; class Cyanophyceae; order Nostocales; family Nostocaceae; genus Anabaena; species Anabaena sp. AL09. Next base: position 152,096 of record NZ_LJOQ01000085.1, on the reverse strand, counting down.
TCCTGGGTCAAGTCGCCTGGAGATAAAGTGGAGAAAGGCGAAACAGTGGTGGTTGTCGAATCAGATAAAGCTGATATGGACGTGGAAACCTTCTATGAAGGATATCTTGCCCATATCATTGTTCCCGCCGGTGAAACTGCCCCAGTCGGCGCAGCGATCGCTTACATAGCCGAAACAGAAGCAGAAATAGCCACAGCCCAGTCCTTAGCCAACGCAGACGGTGCTGCTGCCCCCTCCACACCTGCCCCCGTACCCGCTGCCGCCATTGCCGCCCCTGCCACCCCATCTCAAAATGGTTCTAACCATGAACCCGGCAGAGTCGTCGTTTCACCCCGCGCTCGCAAACTAGCCAAAGAACTCAAAGTTGATTTAAATACCCTCACAGGTAGCGGTCCCTACGGTCGCATTGTGGCGGAAGATGTAGAAGTTGTAGTTGGCAAAGTTCAGCCCGTTACTACCCCCGTTATCACTCCCGCACCTGCACCTGTAGCCGCACCTGCACCTGTAGCCGCACCTGCACCTGTAGCCGCACCTGCACCTTCACCTGTTGCCACACCAGTAGTCAGTAGTGCCGTTCCTGGTCAAGTAGTGCCATTCACAACCTTACAAAATGCAGTAGTTCGGGGCATGGTAGCCAGTTTATCTGTACCTGTGTTCCGTGTCAGTTACACAATTAGCACCGATGGACTCGATAAACTTTACAAACAAATTAAGTCTAAAGGTGTGACAATGACCGCGCTATTAGCCAAAGCTGTAGCCATAACATTACAAAAACACCCCATCCTTAATGCCAGCTACTCAGATCAGGGAGTTGTCAATCACCCTAATATTAACGTTTCTGTCGCCGTAGCCATGGATGATGGTGGTTTAATCACACCCGTTTTACAAAATGCAGATGCAGTTGATATCTACTCTTTATCTCGCAATTGGAAATCTTTAGTAGAACGCGCTAGAGCTAAACAACTACAACCAGTAGAATATAACAGCGGTACTTTCACCCTCTCCAACTTAGGAATGTTTGGTGTAGATACCTTTGATGCCATTTTACCCCCCGGACAAGGTTCTATTTTAGCCATTGGTGCATCACGTCCCCAAGTAGTTGCCACACCTGATGGATTATTTGGTGTGCGTCAACAAATGCAAGTTACAATCACCTGTGATCATCGCATTATTTACGGTGCTGATGCTGCCGGATTCTTGCAAGACTTAGCGAAGTTGATTGAAACCAATCCCCAATCCTTGACAATGTAAGAGAGTAAAATCACGAAAAACCTAGATTTGTAGGGGTTTAGCAATGCTAAACCCCTACCCGCTTAAATCAAATAATTAAGCCGTGTTGAGTATAATACCCATATCCCCGACTTCTTAGAGAAGTTGGGGATCTATAAAAAATATAAACATATACAAATTCCAGATTCTAAGAACTAACATAAAAACAAACGATTAATTAAAAATTGGTGTGTATTATGGCAACTAAAAAACAATTCAACAGCTTTGAAGAAATGCTTTCAGGATCAGATGTACCCGTGCTAGTAGACTTTTATGCTGACTGGTGTGGTCCTTGTCAAATGATGGTACCCATTTTAGAAAAAGTCAATCTTGAACTGAAAGATAGATTACGGATTGTGAAGATTGACACAGAAAAGTATAAAGAATTAGCCAGTCAGTATGGCATTGCCGCTTTACCAACCTTGGTACTATTTAAACAAGGAAAGCCCGTAGATAAAATTGAAGGTGTTATGCAAGCCGCACAGTTAGTACAACATCTACAACCACAACTTTAAATAGGGTTTTAAAATAGAGATGCAAAATTCCGCGTCTCTATAACAGCAACTTTCAGTGTATTTCTTCCTTTGCGCCTTTGCTCCTTTGTGCCTTTGCGCGAAACAAAATCAAGATCATAAAATCCGCGCTATCTTGAATTAAAGAAGATCATAGGAGTGCATCTTTTTATGAAAGGCAAACAAGTTTTACTTACAGGTGGCACAGGGGGACTAGGTTTGGGTGTAACACCCGCAGTTATAGCCCAAGGTGCAGATGTAACTATTCCTTATCGTAGTCCTAAAGATGTAGAACGTCTCAAAGGAATTATTTCCCCTGCGGATTTTGCCAGAATTCATTTTATTCCTGCTAATTTAGAAGATGAAGCATCAGTAGAAAAACTGGTCAGCCGCATGACAAAAGTAGATGTATTAATTCATTTAGTTGGTGGATTTTCCAAGGGAAAAACTCACGAATACAGCTTTTATGATTGGAAACAGGAAATAGATATCAACTTAAATACAACTTTTTTGACTTGCAAATATAGCCTCAAAAGTATGTTAGAAAACGGCTATGGGCGCATTGTTACCGTCAGTTCTCGCGCTGGTGCTGAACCTGCGGCACAGTTAGCGGCTTATTCTGCGGCCAAAGCTGGAGTGATAGCCTTAACAAAAGCGATCGCCGATGAAACCAAAGGGACTAATATTACTGCTAATACCATTCTCCCCAGTGTCATTGATACCCCCGCTAACAGAGTAGGTACACCCGCAGAAATCGCTGATAAATGGGTAAAACCCGAATCTATTGCCCAAGTTATTTGTTTTTTAGCCTCAGAAGCAGCCAAGGATGTCCGTGGTGCAGCAATTCCCGTTTATGGTAGTTTGTGAAATATACCAGCAATTGACTTTTTTCGAGAATCTGCGATAATCTTCCATTAAGACTAATAATCGAAATTTTCAAAGCTAAAATACAGGTATTACTTCACTACAACTTAGTATGAAATTCAATGTCACGATTGATCGAGATGAAGATGGTGTCTGGATTATTGAATGTCCTAGTATTCCTGGTTGTATTAGTCAAGGAGCGACAAAAGAAGAGGGTTTAGAGAATATTCAAGATGCGATTTCTGCTTGCTTACAAGTGAGGGCAGAAATGGGTTTGCCATTGACTATTGAAACTAAACAAGTAGAAGTCTTAGTATAGTTATGGCATCAAAATTACCTGTTCTGAGTGGACAAGAAGTAGTTCGCACTTTTGAAAAGCTGGGCTGGCGATTTGCACGCCAAAGTGCAAGTCATATAATTTTGGTCAAAGAAGGTGAAATGGTAACTTTGTCTGTTCCTGATCATCATGAGGTGGCAAAAGGGACTTTACGTGGACTGATACGAACTGCTGGGTTAACAGTAGAAGAATTTATTGCCGCTGTTTAAATATCTGGTATAAATTGCTTGTAAACGCTACAAATGCTTTTGCAAGCGATATAAACCACCAAAAAAGAAACAAGAAAAATGTTGTAATTGGGGCAGTCGGTTTTTGACGAGTTTAGGCATCAGAAATAGCAGTACGCCCAAGGTCAGGTCTAAACACAAAGCGTCACCCCAACAATTGTCCACCTAGGGAACCGCTACATCAGGGTTGGCAGTGCGGGTTTTTGATGCTATGCTTTTTCTAGCTTTCCATCTTGCGGCCAAGACGAAAGCGGCGACTGCGGGAATGGTAGCGAAACCGGAAATGTCGAAAGGGACTCCTTTCGCATTGAACTCTGACACAAAATTGAACTCTGACACAAAATCAGGTGATTTTCCTTCTTCCAATATAAGATAAGATGGTCTCAACAGGAAAGGATCTGTATTTTTAAATATTTTATATATTGTTCCACCATCCATTTTCCAGCTTACATTACCACCTTTCCAGCTTACACCACCCCTTCCAAAAAGACCCACGGAAAATATTCAACTGGCGCAGAGACGGAACTTGGATGAAAATTCATGACAGTTTGCGAGATAATTACGAGATCCCAGTCCATCAGAAGCCATAATCGTAATCGCAAGTGAAGTGTAATTGCCTCTTGCCTCTTACCTCTTACCTCTTGCCTCTTTCTAAATGCTATCCTGTAGCAAGTAGCAATGCTGTTATCATTGGATATTTCTGATTTAATGACTATTGCAATTGGATTGTTGACCTGATTTAGCACCAAGCTAAAAGCAGTATTATTATATCATAATAAATTTACAAAACACGCAACAGGAGACGAGTAACGCATGGGCAAGGTAGTTGGCATCGACTTGGGTACAACCAACTCAGTAGTCGCCGTCATGGAGGGTGGCAAGCCGGTGGTGATTGCCAATGCAGAAGGAATGCGAACAACCCCCTCCGTAGTTGGCTTTAGTAAAGAAGGGGAAAGGGTTGTGGGGCAAATGGCCAGACGGCAAACCGTCCTTAATCCTCAAAATACCTTTTTTGCGGTAAAACGCTTCATTGGGCGCAAATATGGGGAATTAAACCCGGATTCTAAGCGTGTTCCTTACACTATTCGCAAAGATGAAATTGGTAATATTAAAGTTGCCTGTCCCCGGCTAAATAAGGAATTTTCCCCAGAAGAAATTTCGGCTATGGTGCTGAAAAAATTAGCTGATGATGCTAGTCGTTATTTAGGTGAACCTGTTACCGGGGCTGTGATTACTGTTCCGGCTTATTTTAATGATTCCCAACGTCAAGCTACCCGTGACGCGGGTAGAATTGCTGGTTTAGATGTTTTACGGATTCTTAACGAACCCACAGCGGCATCTTTGGCTTACGGATTAGATCGAGGTTATACAGAAACTATTCTTGTGTTTGATTTGGGTGGGGGAACTTTTGATGTGTCTCTACTAGATGTGGGTGATGGCGTATTTGAGGTAAAAGCTACCAGTGGAGATACTCAACTCGGTGGTAATGATTTTGATCGAAAAGTAGTTGATTGGTTAGCGGAACAGTTTTTAGAAGCAGAAGGTGTAGATTTAAGACGCGATCGCCAAGCTTTGCAACGGTTAATGGAAGCCGCAGAAAAGGCGAAAATTGAACTTTCGGCGGTTAGTGTCACCGATATTAATTTACCCTTCATCACCGCCACAGAGGATGGTCCAAAACACCTAGAAACTCGGCTGACGCGATCGCAATTTGAAGGTTTATGTGTAGACTTATTGAGTAGATTAAGAACACCAGTTAAGCGGGCGTTAAAAGATGCCGGAGTTTCTCCTGTAGATATTGAAGAAGTCGTATTAGTTGGTGGTTCTACGAGAATGCCCATGGTGAAACAGCTAGTTCAAGACTTAATTGGCATTGAACCCAACGAAAACGTTAATCCTGATGAAGTCGTTGCTGTGGGTGCAGCCATTCAGGGCAGTATTCTGGCTGGTGAACTTAAAGATGTTCTCCTCTTAGATGTCACACCTCTATCTATGGGCTTAGAAACCATCGGTGGTGTGATGAAAAAACTCATCCCCCGCAATACAACTATCCCAGTCCGTCGTTCTGACATCTTTTCTACTTCTGAAAATAACCAAAATAGCGTAGAAATCAATATTGTCCAAGGTGAAAGGGACATGGCCACAGATAACAAATCATTAGGACGGTTTAAACTCTATGGCATTCCTCCCGCACCCAGAGGTATTCCCCAAGTGCAAGTATCTTTTGATATTGATGCTAATGGGATTTTACAGGTAACAGCCCTAGATCGAACTACTGGCAGGGAACAAAGCATTACTATTCAAGGCGCTTCTACTTTAAGTGAGTCAGAAGTTAACCGCATGATTGAGGATGCTCAAAAATATGCCAGTGTTGATAGAGAACGGAAAGAACGAGTTGAAAAACGTACCCGTGCCGAAGCGTTAATATTACAAGCAGAACGACAACTGCGAGAAGTAGCTTTGGAAATGGGAATGCAATTTGCCCGCAACCGTCGTCAACGCATTGATAATATTTGCCGGAATTTACGAGAAAGTTTACAAGCTGACGAAGATCGCGGTATTGATCAGGCTTATGCTGATTTACAAGATGCTCTGTATGAACTGAATAGAGAAGTCCGTCAGTATTATGCTGAGGATGAAGATGAAGATCTATTTGGTGCTATCCGGGAAATCTTTGTGGGTGAAAAAGAAAAAGAACCGGAAAGGGATGTTTACAGAGATAACTATCGCCAACGAGATTCATCTAACCGAGGTGTTAACAGGGACTATGGCAGGGAAAATCAAAATCGTTCTCCCAATTATGAAACTCGTCCCACTCGCAGCAAACGCCCTAGCTATCAGGATAACTGGGATGATGACGATGATTGGTTATAATTCGATTTTAGATTTTAGATTAACTATATTTGATCTACATTCAAAAATCTTTCCCAATATTTGATTTGCAGGGTCAGTCATAAGTAGAAGCGCAACTGACAACTAACATTTAACAGATTATGCAAAATTTGCAGAACTTTCGGGATTATTACGAGATTTTAGGAGTTTCTAAAGATGCCACCAGTGAAGAAATCAAGAAGGTTTATCGGCGTTTAGCTAGACAATATCACCCTGATCTTAATCCTGGGAATAAGGAAGCTGAGGAGAAATTTAAAACCATTGGTGAGGCTTACGAAATCCTTTCTGATTCTAGCAGGCGATCGCAATATGACCAATTTAGCCGCTATTGGCAACAAAACGGCTTTGCTGGCAATAAACAAACTCCCAAGCCAAAAGGTTGGGATAACCGCGCTAACGCTCGTTCTAGTCAAGAAGTAGACCCCAGCCAATTTAACGATTTTGAAAGTTTTGTTAATCAAGTAATTGGTGTCAGCAATCGCAAAGATCCCAAAAGTAGTCCCGGAAGTACCAGCACTAGCGACCCCTTTCGCAGTCCCAGAACCAAAGTTGCATATACAGTTAATACCCCGCCACCCCGTGCCACCCGTCGGGATATCGAAGCTAGATTAACCTTACCTTTAGAAAAAGCTTATCAAGGTGGTAACGAAAGAATCCGTTTAGAAGATGGACGTTCTCTCGAAGTGACTATGCCCCCAGCTATGGTAACAGGGCAAACAATTCGCTTGCGAAATCAAGGGATTAGTGGTGGTGATTTATACTTGAAAATTACCGTTGATCCCCATCCTTTGTTTAAGTTAGAAGGCATTAATATCTTCTGTCAAGTACCTGTAACTCCCAGTGAAGCAACTTTAGGCGGACAAGTCGAAGCACCTACCCTTGATGGTCCAGTAAAAATGACCATTCCTGCTGGTGTTCGGTCTGGGCAAAGATTCCGTCTTGGTAATAAAGGCTACCCTGGCGAAACTGGTCAACGTGGTGATCAATTAGTGGAAATTCAGATAGTAACTCCCAAAAATATTACAGCCCAAGAACGAGAACTTTATGAAAAATTACGAGAAATAGAAACTTTTAAACCTCGTGCTGATTTAATTTAAAAGTAAAACAAATTACAGAAGAGATAAAGAAATCAATTTCTCCGCAGATGGCAGAGATCCAACTTCTGAATCTGTTACCATAAAAATAGATCCTCCACTAACTTGCAGCTGTCAGTAACCCAGCCCTAAAGGGACTGAGCTTGCAAGAGTAATCAAGCAAGCTGTGCTGACCAGACCACCCTGAGCTTAGTCTCATGGTAGCCGTTATTTGAGTCACGACACCTTGGAATGCGTTGCTAGTTCCCCGCTCTGTCGCTTGTGATTAAACAGTTCTAAGGTCACTGGAACAGTGTTGCAAGCTCAAGCAAGCTCTTATAACTGGTCAAAGCTAACATTACCCCAGAAATGGGAGGCTCTTTGGAGCAAAACATTATGCGTACAGAGTTGGAGAGTTTGAATCGGTAATTGTCCCGTTGAAAGTACATCACAAAAGTACCCCGAATTTCCCAACTCCAAGGCGGTAATGAAAAAATATTTTCATTGCGGTTAAAACCGCCCGTGTCGCTTTCCTCTCAGGGCTAAGGCCTCTGAGTTTCCCACTTACCGGGTATTCTTATGACCGTCAGCCAAAATATTGAACTCGGTTTAGATGTAATATTTCCACCAAGTAATCTAGAAAGTGACGAACCCCCTTTGGAATCATCTTTACATCTACAACAAATGCTACTACTAATCCAATGTCTCAATTGGTGGTGGCGAGATATAAATAAAATTAATGACTATTTTGTTGCTGGGAACATGACTGTTTATTACAGTCCTCGGCAAATTAAAATTAAAGATTTTCGTGGTCCAGATTTTTTCCTAGTGCTGGATACAGAAAACCGCGAGCGAAATAGTTGGGTAGTCTGGGAGGAAGGTGGTAAATATCCTAACTTAATTATAGAATTGCTTTCTCCCTCCACTGCTTCCACTGATAAAGGGTTAAAAAAACAAATTTATCAAGATATTTTCCGCACACCTGAATATTTCTGGTTTAATCCGCAAAGTTTAGAATTTGCTGGTTTTATCTTGTTTGGTGGAACATATCAACCGATAGAACCCAATCCTCAAGGTTTATTATGGAGTCAGCAACTAAATTTATATTTGGGTGTCCATGACGGTAAATTGCGTTATTTTATGCCAGAAGGACAATTAATGCTAACACCAGAAGAATATGGAGTACAAGCAAACCAACGTGCAGAACAACAAACCCAACTCGCAGAACAACAGACCCAATTCGCAGAAGAAGCAACCCAACTAGCAGAACAACAAACCCAAATCGCAGAAGAAGCAACCCAACTAGCAGAACAACAAACCCAACGTGCAGAACGTTTAGCTGCCAAACTCAGAGAATTGAATATTGACCCCGACATTTTATGAAATTAGGACAGCAATTCTCATTTTGGACTGAAACCCATCTCAGTTGGAAAAACTTAAACAAGAGAATAGGCTTTTTAGAGAAAGTTATTGAGAAATATTTTTAATAGGCCGCACAAAATTTCCAAAATGAGAATTGCTGATGTTTTGTGGCTGTTTCTGCTATAGCTACCCAAGAGATTTAGAATAGAAAAAAACTTATTTGAGCAAAGTGACTCAAAAAACCGTAAACCAAAATGAGGAAGTCCCACACAGCAGCGAAATTACCTATTACTCCCTGCTAGGACTCTATCCTGGAGCATCAGTAATTGATATTCGTCGCGCTTATCGAGAACTGAGCAAACTCTATCATCCAGATACGACAGAATTACCTGCTAATATTGCTACTGCTAAATTTCAGCAAATAAACACAGCCTACGCTACCCTCTGTAACCCAGAACGACGATTGAGCTATGATTTGAAAGTGGGTTATTCCCGTTTTGGCGTAATTCAAGCACCACCCGATTTAAACCAGTCTGTACATAAGCCTTACGATTTTTCCAAATCAATGTATCTCGATGCTACAGATCGCCCTTTGTCTTCTGGAGAAATATTTGTATTATTTATTTTGGGGTTGACCATTGTTGGTTGTATGCTATTAGCGATTGCGATCGCCATCCTGCGTGGAGAAGTAATCAGTTAAACTCAATTTCTCACCTCTAAAATCACCAATAATTTTGAATTGAATTGAATTGCTTATGCTTTCCGCTAATACACCACTGTATAGTCATTCTTTACCACAAATTGAACAATGGCTAAAAAACCAAGGTTGTCAACAAGACGATACCCAACTACATTGTTGGCGTGTCCAACGATCTAGTTGGGAAGCCGAACTTTGGTTAGATACTGAACAAATTACAGTTCGTTATTTTCAAATAGGAGAAACCCGTCAAGATATTCAACGTTCCTTTAAATATTCCCTGAGTCGGGAAGATATCGAAGAAGCCGTTTTTTCAGGGCCATAATCTAATTTGGGATTTGGGATTTGGGATTTGGGATTTGGGATTTAAAAGTTTAAATTTGGCATCAATCTAAAATCCAAAATTGTCAGACTTTCCCAAAACGGCGTTCTCGTTGTTGATAAGCAGATAAAGCGCGATGAAATTCATGACGGTTAAAATCCGGCCAGAGAGTATCAGAAATATAAATTTCACTATAAGCCATTTGCCAAAGTAAGAAATTCGATAATCGCATTTCTCCACTGGTGCGAATTAATAAATCTGGATCTGCTATTCCAGCCGTATATAAATGAGCTTCAAATACTTCTTCAGATATATCTTCAGGGTTGATTAAACCTGCTTTTACCTTTTGAGCGATCGCCCGACAAGCCTGTAAAATCTCCTGTCTACCCCCATAATTAGTCGCTATTGTAAACCGAATACTGCGATTATTCTGAGTTTCTGCCATAGAATGGGAAATCTCAGCCTGAAGAGCCTGTGGTAAAGCCGATAAATTACCCACAAACTGAATTTGCACATTTTCCTCCACCATTTCCCGCAGTTCTTGTCGTAAAACGCTCTGGAACAGAGTCATTAAAAATTCTACTTCTTCCTGTGGTCTTTTCCAGTTCTCCGTCGAAAAAGCATAGGCAGTTAGAGCTTTAATTCCCCAGTCTTTGCAACAGTGCAGCAAATCCTTGAGAACATTTACACCAGCCTTATGACCCATAATCCGGGGTAGACCGCGACTTTTTGCCCATCGGCCATTACCATCCATAATTACCGCGACGTGCTGAGGGAGTAATTCTTGTTTTAAATCAAGAGGTAAATATTGCAATTCAGTTTGTTGTGGTGTTTTCATTTTTTATCTTGAGAAGCGGTCGTACCCCTACGGGTAGCGTGTCGAAGACAAGGTAATCTAAGTAACCGGGACATTAATTTTAGTGATTGATCACCAAGTTGACGAACTAAACTTAAAAGACCAGGTGCATGAGCTTCCCGATCTACAGTGGGAGAGAATCGAGTCTCTAAAGACTCTTTGAGCTTTTTAATAGTTAGTGGTCTATATAGAGTTCCCTTTTCCGCTAAGGAAATAGAACCAGTTTCTTCTGATACAACAACACAAATACAATTTTCGACCCTTTCAGTAATTCCCATTGCCGCCCGATGGCGTGTTCCCAACTGCCGCGACGCTGTGCGTCCTGAAAGTGGTAAAATTATACCAGATGATACAATGCGCGAACCACGAATTAACGTTGCTCCATCATGTAACAAAGTTTTCGGTTGAAAAATAGTTTGGATCAGTTCTTTAGAAACTTCAGCATTTAGCTTCACTCCTGGAACGGAGAAATCTTGTTCTTCAATGGGTCCTGTAGTTTCTAAAATTAGTAAAGCGCCAATCCGATTTTTTGATAATTCTTTAATTGCATCAACAATTTCATCAATTACACTATCCGACTTAGGAATTGCTCTAGCGTTATTCCGAAATAACTGCCAAAATTCACCACGTCCCAATTGTTCTAAAAAACGGCGAAATTCTGATTGCAGTGCTACAGCCATAGCCACAGCACAGCCAATCACCAATTTTTCCAGGACAAAATTTAGCAGGGGTAATCCCAATTTGCCACTGAGCGCCGAGCAGAGCATTAAGACTATAAACCCTCGCACCATCCATAAAGTGCGCCGTTCACTAATAATCACCAGGATCATGTATGTCAGTGCCAGCACCAACATCATATCCAAAGTCCCAAGGAGCAAGGACTGCGACCAATCTCCCAGGTTTATCAGCCATTGCTTCCACCAATCTCTCATAAAACCTCGCCGTATGCAGGAAACTCAGAGTCTTCAGACCTGAGAGGGAAGCGACACGAGCGATTAAAGTCGCCGTGACATTTGTGGTAAAATTAAATTGCGAGTAAGAATTATTGTCTACGTATTGAAGCATCCTAGTACGGATAAATCCCGGCTCCTGTGAAACAACGGTTAGATTTTCTAACGGCAGTATGACGAGAAAGAGCAAGCAATGGCAGGTTGACTGAGCGTACCGTGCCACAGGCTTAGTGACAGATTCCGATAGCGCAGCGTGGCTTTAGCCATAGCATTTTGAACAAAAGTAAGCGCAATTTCAACACCTTAGTTGGTAGTTGTTTTGAGCGTTTAGTCGGCGTTTGACGGTCGCAGCGAGAGTTTTACTCTGTCCGCAGAATCTCAGTGGCTGAAGCCATGAGAGTGTCAAGACATCTGGATTCTTATAGTCAGTTGTCAGTTGTCAATTGTGATTTTTTAACCACTGACCACTGACCACTGACTACTGACTATTTCAGTCTTTCCGGTAGGCAATCTTGTCGAATCAAATCTTGATAAGTTTCGCGCTGCAAAATTAAATTTGCTTCACCATTTGCCACTACAACTGCTGCCGGTCGGGGGAGACGATTGTAATTAGATGCCATACTGTAATTGTACGCACCAGTTCCCATAACTACGAGAATATCATTTGCTTCAGTTTTTGGTAGTTGGGCATTTTTAATCAGAATATCTCCTGATTCGCAATGTTTACCCGCCAATGTCACAATTTCGGTGCAAGGATCAGATATTTTATTCGCAACCACTACCCGATAAACTGATTGATAGGTAATAGGACGCGGATTATCTGACATTCCGCCATCAATCGCCACGTAGGTGCGAATTTCAGGAACCACCTTCGTAGCACCAACCGTGTAAGCAGTGATACAAGATGTGGCAATAAGCGATCGCCCTGGTTCACAGAGTAATTTTGGTAAAGGCAGATTTTCCGAGATACAAGCAGTTTGTACAACTTCACAAATTGCCTTAGACCATTCCACAATGCTTGGTGGATCATCAGATTCTGTATATCTAATCCCTAAACCACCACCAACATTTAATTCTGTCACCTTTAATCCATGTTTAGCCGCATCTCTTAACCACTGCACCATCACAGCAGCTAAATCTCTATGTGGTTGACGTTCAAAAATTTGTGAACCAATATGAGCGTGTAACCCCACACAGTTTAAACTAGGCTGCTTACTTACAAACGCAAATACTTCTTGTAAATCATGGGGATCAAAACCAAATTTACTATCTAAGTGTCCAGTACGAATATATTCGTGAGTATGGCATTCTATCCCAGGAGTTAAGCGTAGCATAATCCGAATGGGCGAAAGATCAGAATTTTCTGTGTTTTCCCCTGCTATCTTCACCAGCAGATCTAATTCATGCCAGTTATCCGCTACAATAGTACATCTAGACTGAATCGCTAAAACTAACTCATCATGAGATTTGTTATTTCCATGTAAGTAGATCTTATCAGGACTCATACCCGCATTCAGCGCAGTATAAAGTTCGCCACCGGATACTACATCAATTCCTAACCCTTCTGAGGCAACAATGGCACAAACAGCTAAACAATTCCATGCCTTAGAAGCATAAAGTACCTGAGATTCTCCCTTGTAATATTCCTTAAAGGTATCTCGATATTGCCTACAAGCTGTCCGCAGGGTTTCCTCATCTAAAATATATAAAGGTGAAGCAAACTGTTCAACTAGGGTTGTGACATCACACCCACCGATTTCCAGATGATCATGATCATTAACTCTTGCTGTCAAAGGTAAGAGTTGTTGGTTAGGAGAAATATCAGCACTATCACCAGTTGTTGACTGTAAATATTGACGGCCAGAAAGTTGAACTTCGACGGGGTAAGTCGATACCATAACTAATAAGAGTTGTCTTTGTGAAAAATCAGGCCATGAGTATATGTCCTGATTTCCAGTTTAACCTCTCATTGGTAATGGATAATTGGTAATTGGTAATTAACCTTCCTCAATCCTCAAAAATTGTGATTTCATCCGACTTAAAAATTCAATCTTTAACCACAGATAATTTAACTGAACTATTAGAACTAGATAAAGCTTGTTTTGATGGTTTATGGACTATGGAAGGCTACCTGCGGGAGTTAGAAAGTCCTAATAGTCATTTTTTGGGTTTATTTTCCCCTTTTAATCATTCTGAACTCTTGGGAATGGGGTGCTTTTGGTCAATTCTAGAAGAAGCACACATTACAATTTTGGCAGTTCATCCCCAATATCATGGTCAAGGGCTAGGAAAAGCTTTATTATATTCTCTTCTGCAAACTGCGGCTGATCTTGGTTTGGAAAGAGCTACCCTCGAAGTCCGCGATTCTAACTACGTTGCTATTTCTTTGTATCAAAAGTTTGGTTTCAAAACTGCGGGAAAACGACGGGGTTATTACAAAGATAACAATGAGGATGCCTTGATTCTTTGGCTTTCTGAACTACAACAACCACATTTTTTCAAAAATCTAGATCAATGGGCAACTTTCATGAGTTCACCCTTCTAGATAGATTCCAACCGACAACCGACAACTTACTAATACACTGCGGCGTAAATGAGACAACCATTCCCAATCGCCAAAGATCTTACTCCATCTTACTTTTGACTTTTGACTTTTGACTTTTGACTTTTGACTTTTGACTTTTGACTTTTGACTTTTGACTTCCGCCTTGCGGTGCTAATCTTCCAGTGATTGGGCTTGAACCTCAACCGCTGTCACATCAATTGTTCCTTCTGGTGTGAAGCGTTGGAATTGAAAATTTTTAACTAATAGTTGTTCACCGCAGTTAACACATTGTACTTGGCTATTATTTACCCCTGTTAATTCATATCCACATACGGGACACTGGTTAGTAACTAGATTTTTTGCTAACCACCAACGAAACCCCAAGAATGCTAACACAGGTAAAAAAAACAATAACCCCAAAATAATTACCAAAGAATTAACTAACCAGCCTAATCCCAATGATGCTAATAGCCAGGCGATTGCTAACAGGGTCAACCAAGGGCGGATCTTTTCAAAATTGAATTGCAAGTTTTTAAAGGTCATGTCTCTTTCTTTGTGCTATTGACTCTAGGATAGCGAGTTTAGTCCTGGGTTATCCCCCAGTCATACAGGTATTTCATCAGCCATTGCTTCTAAATATACAATCCTCAAGCTTGCTTGCGAGGTTATTATCCAAAAATCAGCTAGACGATCTTAATTCTTCTTTAAATATTATTTTTGATGCGGAAGAAAATTGCTTTCGTTGCGTCTGATCACCAGAAATATCAGACAATAACCCCAAACTGTCATCATTTTGACTTTTAACTTCCCCTTGGCGGTGCTGATTCTTAATGTTGTCCTTCTAAACAATATTTGACAATTAACAGGCAATTTCTAGTATCCGAATCACGTTCATAGACTACTTTATCTGCCAAACGGCGGAGTAAAAACCACCCATATCCACCTACTTGCAGAGTCCCCGGTTCTGGCTCAGTGATCACGTCAGGATTAAATGGTTTTCCATAATCCCAAATTCTTATTTCCAGTTTATCAATCCATAAACTGACTTGAATTTCTATAGTTGTTTCCGGTGGTAAAGCATGATGAGCATGACGAACTGCGTTGGTAAAGCCTTCTGCTAATGCTAGGTTAAGACAATAAACTTGGGTATCTGACCAGCCATATTTAGGTAAATATCGCTCACAGAATTCTTCAAACCATTGTTGTACTTGGATCAAGAGTTTAAGATCGCTCTTTACCGTTTGATGGTCTTGCTGCACTATGCTAAGCATTGACCGTGAATTGAATAGAAAGTAATTGAAAAGTATTTGCGTTTTTTTGTGATTGATAATTTCACATTTAGGAATTTAGTTAACGTCTGTTGATCTTCAAAAGCATATCTCTTTTGAAATATCAGTAACAAGTAGACCATAAAAGATTTGCGGCTAGTTGTTTGTCAGATATTATCCCGTATATGCTCTTGAAAATTACAGACGTTACTGGATTTAGTTTTGACTGAACTATCTTAGAACAATCCTAACGTTAAGGATTTGTCTAATGGGAGTGCAGCACCAATACCTAGCCACAGGGTAACAAGAGTCCCAAAAAGAAATACTGTTGTTGCTACAGGGCGACGGAAGGGGTTTTGAAACTTATTCACGTTTTCCAAGAAAGGAACGAGAATTAGCCCCAAGGGGACAGCAGCCATTGCTAATACACCTAATAGTTTACTAGGTAATGAGCGGAGAATCTGGAATACAGGATATAAGTACCACTCTGGCAAAATTTCCAAAGGAGTAGCGAAAGGATTGGCTGGTTCACCGATCATCGCGGGATCTAGAGTTGCTAGAGCCACAATACAGGCGAAAGAACCCATAATGACGACTGGGAATATATAGAGCAAATCGTTGGGCCAAGCAGGTTCACCATAGTAATTGTGACCCATGCCTTGGGCAAGTTTAGCTCTCAATTGGGGATCGCTTAGATCCGGTGCTTTTTGGGTTGACATTTTTAAATGCGCTCTCCGGCTGAAGTGAAGTTAAAGCATTGGTGAAAGCTATCAACAATACAACTAGCTCAAGTTTTCAGATAGTAGTTTATGTCTACAACTTACAAGTTATTTTCTCTTTAGTTTAAAACAAACTACGATGATCTGGAAACACAAGTTTTGCCTATTTGCTAATAACTTGAATTACAAAGGTCCAGAAATACCTTGTTTGCGAATCATCAAGAAGTGGAACAACATGAAGACGGCAATTAACCAAGGAAGAACGAAGGTGTGAGCGCTATAGTAGCGGGTAAGTGTAGCTTGACCAACACTAGAACCACCACGGAGTAAATCGGAGATGAGAACGCCGACTACGGGAATGGCTTCTGGTACACCACTCACAATTTTTACAGCCCAGTAACCAACTTGATCCCAAGGCAGAGAGTAGCCTGTTACACCGAAGGAAACGGTGATAACTGCGAGGATAACACCACTGATCCAGGTTAATTCACGGGGCTTTTTGAAGCCACCGGTTAGATAAACACGGAAGGTGTGGAGAATCATCATTAATACCATCATGCTGGCTGACCAGCGGTGAATGGAGCGAATTAACCAACCAAAGTTGACTTCATTCATGATGTACTCGACAGAGGAGAAAGCTTCAGCAACTGTAGGTTTGTAGTAGAATGTCATCGCAAATCCAGTGGCGAACTGAATCAGGAAGCATACTAGGGTAATTCCACCTAAACAGTAGAAGATGTTAACGTGGGGAGGTACGTATTTGGTGGTGATATCATCAGCAATTTCTTGGAGATCCAAGCGTTCCTCAAACCAGTCATAAACGTTAGCCATACAATCCTAAGTTCCTAAAAATAGATTGCGGTTGATAAGTTTTGTGATGCGAAGCTTAGTCAGCCATGACTATTCAACTAACCTCAGTTAGAGGGTTCGCTTCTCGCTTCATCCAAGAGAATGGGCTTCTATTGGTCCACGAGCGTAAATTTGGGTGTAACTCACCCTATTTTTGAGAAATCTCCCTGTTTCTCGTCTTTGCCAGCCAACGCTAACTATGTTGACTCCAAAGAAGATTTTATCGTTGATCAGGAAGAATGGACATCTCACAAATTTGGACTAGCAAGTTTATGAGAAGAATGCACTTCTTCTATAAAAAAAGTAACATAGTCGAGAGATAGATTTCATCAGCAACTGAGCATTACAGAAAGTTTTAGGGAATTTGAGTCTGAGATGGCACTGAAATTAGGGTTCATTCACAAACGGTTTTGGCGGCTAGGATGTTTACTACTATTGCTTTTTGGTTTGGTGTTGGCAGGATATGTTCCTCCGGCTTCAGCTTTGACCCCAGAACAGAAGCTAGTTTATGAAGTGTGGCGAATTGTTAATCGCTCTTATTTAGATGGGACTTTTAACCATCAAAGCTGGCTTGATGTGCGACAAAAGGCGTTGAAAGGCAACTTTGCCAACCATGAAGCAGCTTATTCTACTATTCAGTCTATGCTGAAGAGTCTGGATGATCCTTTTACCCGGTTTCTTGAGCCTGAGAAGTATCGCAGTTTGCAAGTTAGCACTGCTGGAGAATTAACTGGGGTGGGTTTACAAATTACTCTCAATCCACGTGGTGGTTTGGAGGTAATTACACCTATTGAAGATTCTCCAGCCGACAAAGCGGACTTAAAACCACGCGATCGCATTTTGAAGATTGAGGGTTTATCTACAGAGAATTTGACTCTTGATGAGGCTGCGGCACGAATGCGTGGCTCAAGGGGCAGCGTTGTTACGCTTTTAATTGGCAGGGAAGGAGAAAAGGATCGGGAAGTTATCTTGGTGCGCGATCGCATTGCTCTTAATCCTGTTGTCTCTGACTTACGATTATCCCCGGAAGGAACCAAGATTGGTTATTTGTCCCTGAGTCAATTTAGTGCCAATGCCGTTACTGAGTTGGCACACGCTATTTCTATTCTAGAAAAAAAAGGCGCGTCTGCCTATATTCTTGATTTAAGAAATAATCCGGGTGGACTCTTACAAGCGGGAATTGAAACTGCTCGTTTATGGTTAGACTCTGGCACAATCGTTTACACTGCCAACCGTCAAGGCATTCAGGGAACTTATGAAGCCTTTGGTCCAGCCTTAACCACAGATCCTTTAGTAATTATCGTTAATCAAGGAACTGCCAGCGCCAGCGAAATCCTCGCAGGTGCTTTACAAGATAATCATCGCGCCCAATTAGTCGGGGAAACGACTTTTGGGAAGGGCTTAATTCAATCTTTGTTTGAATTATCGGACGGTTCTGGTTTGGCGGTGACAATTGCTAAATATGAAACTCCTAACCATCGAGATATTAATAAGTTGGGAATTAAGCCTGATCAAATCATTCCCCAACCATCACTTAACCGTGAACAAATCGGCACAAAGGCAGATGTTCAATATCAAGCGGCTATCGAACTTTTGAGTAAAAAATTGGTAATGGGTCATTAGTTAGTTGTCAGTTGTCAGTAGGGGCGAAGCATTTGGAAGATAAATTATCGATCATTGCCAAAAATAGTTCTGCAAATGCTTCGCCCGTACAGTTGTCAGTTGTCAGTAGGGGCGAAGCATTTGGAAGATAAATTATCGGTCATTGCCAAAAATAGTTCTGCAAATGCTTCGCCCGTACAGTTGTCAGTGGTTAGTGGGAAGAATTTCCTTCCCTGTTCCCTGTTCCCGTAAAGTTGCTAAATTTAAGTTGGTGATTTTTTGGTAAGCTTGGTCTATACAGGGTTTACCCCTGAGATAACCTGTATTAGCTCCGGGGCATAAATAAGTTAAGGTTTGTGGTGTAAAGCGATCGCTTAATAATTTAACGCTTTTAAGTTGTCGTGGCCAATGGAAAGTTTTAGACGTGCGTAGTGGCACAGGTTCGCCGTGCTGGTTAGGAAGTAAATGCCGGCCAGAAAATAACACGCCGTCAAATTCACGATAGTATAAACAAGAAGAGCCTGGAGAATGGCCTGGTGTCCAAATTATTTGCGTTGTGGCATTAAGAGTGAACTCATCAGTAAAAGTGGTGACAGTTGAACCAGGCAATAAATAGGCTTCTTGTTCTTGGATGAGAATTTCGCAATTTAAGATTTGCTGATATTCTGCGGCTTTACCAATAGCACCACGATGACTGATAAAAAACCACTTGACTCCCCCATGCAAGGACAAAAAATCCTGGTTTATCTGTTCTAAAGCTGGGCAATCTATGAGAATATTCCCTGCATTTGTAATAATGAAGTAAGATGTTGCTCCTAAAGTGTCCCGATTAGGTGGAAAAGCAAAAATACTGTTGGGTGTCAAAACTAAAGGATTTTCCGCCTTTGATGGGCTTTTTAGGGATATAGAGCGTGGTTGTTTAGTCTGATGACTGGACTGCTGAGGAAAAGAAGACATAAATGAAAAAACTTAAATTCGGAAGTGGTGAACAATCAGGTTACAGTGTATTTACCATGACTGTTAACTGTGATTAAAAAATTAAGGCGTGCAGTCTTATTTGTCATCAAAATCTGTAACAGAAATTACAGGTAAGGCATTCTATCAAATATAGTGAAGATAATATGGCATTTTGGTTTCTCCTCGTTTTCGTTTTGGGGTCATTGACTTATTTAATGATGCAGCACAGTGTTGCACGGGCTACAAGAACCCCTATATGGTTATTGTGGTTGGTTTTAATGACACCGGCATTTGTATTGACTGGTTGGACGCTGGTACATGGGATCAAACAAGCTCCCCCATCAGCATTAATTCTCTGGATATCAGGGAGTTGTTTATTATTATACTGGCTATTGTTTAATAGGGGTCGGCAATTACCCGTAGATCCACAAAATCAATCTCCAGAAAATCAGGGACAAGCAAGTAATAATTCTCCTCAAGAAACAGTACCAGTCCGTCCCATTGATTTAGCAGAAGAAAGTCAACTACGAAATTGTTTTCCCTGGTCTGTATATTATGTGCAAAATATTGAGTATCGTCCCCAAGCCGTAATTTGTCGGGGACAGTTGCGAACTATGGCTAGTCAGGCTTATGAGCAAATTAAAGCTAATATTGAAGGACAATTTGGCGATCGCTTTCTCATCATATTTCAAGAAGGAATAAATGGTAAACCCTTCTTTGTTTTAGTTCCTAATCCTCAAGTAGTTAGACAAAATAACCACCGCGATTCCGAAAAAATTACTCGACCAGGGTTAGCATTACTATTATTAGTAGCAACTTTATTTAGCACTACCTTTGTCGGATTGAGAATTGCGGGTTTTCAAGTCAATTCGCTAGAATCTTATTTGACATTATTTTTTCACGGTGTACCTTATGCTTTAGGGTTAATGACTATTTTAGGAACTCATGAACTAGGTCATTACTTAACAGCAAAATTCTATAAAATTCGCTCTACATTGCCTTATTTTATTCCTATACCTTATTTCTTAGGAACATTTGGTGCTTTTATTAAAATGGGGAGTCCTATCCCTCACCGCAAAGCTTTATTTGATGTCAGTATTGCTGGACCATTGGCAGGATTTATGATGACTATACCTTTATTGATTTGGGGTTTAGCTCATTCGGAAATAGTAGCTTTACCGGAAAAAACCGGAATGTTAAACCCCAATGCACTTAATCCTCAATATTCGATTTTATTAGCTTTACTTTCAAAATTAGCCTTGGGAAGTGAATTAACCGCAAAATCTGCCATTGATTTACATCCAGTTGCAGTTGCAGGTTTCTTAGGATTAATTGTCACTGCATTGAATTTGATGCCCGTGGGACAACTAGATGGTGGTCACATTGTTCATGCTATGTTTGGACAACGGACTGCTGTTTTCATTGGTCAAATTGCTAGATTATTATTATTAATGCTTTCGTTTATTAGAGAAGAATTTTTATTGTGGGCAATTATTTTATTATTCGTTCCCTTAATTGATGAACCTGCTTTAAATGATGTCACAGAATTAGATAATAAACGAGATTTTATGGGATTAATGTCAATGGCTTTATTGTTATTGATTATTTTACCATTACCCCAATTCTTAGCTCGTTTATTGCAGATTTAGGACAAATTTAACTATGAACGTGATATAGAGGCAGGTAATAGTTGTCAATTATCAATTACCAGCCTCAATATTGTAGTTTAAGGTTTTAATTTGTGGGTGCGTTAATTGAATTAGCGGCTTCCGTAGCCTTTTTAGAAGCATCCGTGCTACCCATGCGGATTTCGGAAGTGAAGGAAGCCATACTAAAGCCACCAAACCGCTTCAGAACACTTACCCGCATCCGTAAGTTAGGACTGGCAAACCATAGCCTTTCTTCAGACCACATGGTTTCATACTCAGTAATCAGAGTTAAAGCCCCATCATCACCGATTTTATAGCTACCAGCAACGGGGGCTTTTTCGGCATAACCCATTTCTCGGAGTAATTTACCTTCATCTGGGTTATCTGCATTCGGGACTGTGGCTAAAACGGTCGAACCCTGGTGTTTTTCTTCGTCCCATTCCATTGTGCCATTCCAGGTAACTCGCGCCCCACAGGAAGCTGTATGAGCCGCAATTTCATACTGTTCACACAGTTTAATTACTTCTGGATGATCAGCGGCTAACATCTCAATCACGATGTCTGATTTGCCGTCTTCTGACTGCTTAAAAGCTAAATGGTGACTAGTGCGATGAGAAAACCACTTTCCAGCACTTAATTCAAAAAATTCTTCAATGTTCATAAATAAAGTTATTCTGCATCATAATTTTAACAATCTCTTGACTCCAATTTACTTCTTCATTATGTATAATTCCTATAATTTTGTAAATCGGTTTCAGAAATTTGATCGGCTGGAACAAACTTGTAATGTTTCTCCTGCACGATTCTTACTTCACCTTCATATATTGTCAGTTCAAACATAGCAATAAGCTTTTCTCAAAAATGATCAGTTGAAAATATTTAACCAAGATTTATTTTAAATATGGAAATTATTTGGGGATAGATATTAATATTATTTATCAGAAGCCAAAAATCTTAACAACAAATCTTGTTTTTCCAAATTTGTATTTCCTTGAGACTGATTATTCCCGACTACTTTAAAAAAATAGTCCCGTATTTTAGTAATATGTTGAGTCATTTTACCAACTCCCTTTAAAGTATGAATATTTTTAGGTAAACGTCCACAAAAAACAGATGGAACAACATCTAATAACCACCAATCAAAAAGTTCCCGTCTACCTTGCGAACCTGGAAAAATAGCATAACCCTGGAAGCAATCATCTAAAATATTTAATATTGCTTCTCTGGTTTTTATAGATTCCAGCACTTGCAGCATATTCTCAAAAACATCAACAGCTTCATCCAGTGCTTGATATTGTCCCAAATAATTCTGATAATCCTGAAATGAAACGTTAAAATTTGGCTGATAATTATGTTGAGAATATATCCAATCTCGAAAAAGATACTGAAATATATTACCAGTTATTGTCTCACGAGGTAAATAAGTTTTAATAGTTGGTTGCACAGCAATTCCCATAACTATAGACATAAAGAAATAGCAATAACTTGTATCTAAACTATTTTTCTCTTTTTCTATTGCATCAAATACTGTGATCAAAGAATCTTCTAAACTTATTCCCTGAATATCTTTTTCTTCATATAATTCTGCATAGGAATATGACTGAATTCTCTCTATGACTAAACGTAAAGAATCAGGAATTTCAGCAGATAAAATGAGAGGATACTTTTCAAGTTTACATGATATGAATGTCATAGTTAATTGCTACTCGGAGGATAAGGATATGTCCAGGAGATAGTTATTATCTATTCTTTTGATTGTGAAATTCAACAAATTTAATATTGAATATAAATCTTGATCATGTATAATTCCTATAATTTTGTAAATCAGTTTCAGAAATTTGATCTGCTGGAACAAACTTGTAATGTTTTTCCTGTACAATTCTTACTTCACCTTCATATATTGTCAGTTCAAACATAGCGATGAAACCATTGTTCATAAACTGTGCTGATATAGAACGACAAATTAAATTGGGAAACTTTTCAAAACAGTAACTAATATCTTGTTTTGTTTGTACTATAGAAATTTGATCATTACCTGCTTTCGCTTGAACAGGTACTATAAATTGCATACCATTACTATTAACACCTACATAAACTTCATCTATTTCTATTTGTCCGATCCCCTTAACACTAGTTCTCAAGTGATTTTGTAAAGAGTATGCTGTTACACTAAGAAATATATCTATGAGACGATTGTAACGGATTTTAGTTAAAAGAGCTTGTTCATCACCTGACATATATTGATTAATAATTTCAGGTGTAGCATCAGGTATTTTAATTGGTATTAAGTTTAGGTTGGGAATAATGCGATTAATTTTCACAAGTCTAAAACAATAATTACCCGTACCATTTAATTCAATAATCCACTCTAAACCTGTAGGAGCAGTATCTGTAATAACTTTAGGTAGTGGTTTTCTAAATCTAAAAGCATAAAGAATATCTCCTAAATTTTTTGCAGATTGAATACCCAACTTTTTAGCAATTTCTGGAAGTTCATTACGGTTAAATTCAAAATACTCTAATCCTGTTTGGTAATAGCGTTGAAAGATTCCAATAATAACAGAGTTATATAAACCTTCTTTCGTCATGGTAATTCCTTGTTACTAAATAATTTGCCGTATTAGCTAAATAATAAAGATTCATTTTTTTCTAGTTCTTGGTTCTATAACATGAGGGTTCACTCCAAAGTATTTTGCTGCTCCTGACATATCAAGTGTTAATAAACTGATATCCCCTAAATCTTTAATACCTTGAGGTATGGTTTTCGTCACTTTTGCACTATCAGAAGATTTTATATCTAAAACTTTAATAATTTCCTCTGCGACTGCTTGCGCTAAAAGCGGAGGAACAGAATTACCAATTTGTCGAAAACCATGCCATTTTGTCGGATGAAATCTAAACCAATCAGGATAGGAATGTAAACGCGCAGCTTCCCTGACAGTGATACATCTGGGGATAAAAGGATGGATGGGACGAGGAGAAGTAAATGCCCCTTTATTACTAGGTGTTCCGGCTCTTAACGTATTACATAAACCATCAGGATCAAGTTTATGAAAACGACTAATTGATTCAATTTTACCATGAGGTGTAGAAGCAAATCTTTCCATAGATTCAGGTGAATGTTTACTTCTTAAACTTGATGTTAGTAAGGTCAGATCATATTGACGTTTATAGGAATAGTTATTTTTTGCAATTTCAAGATTACGCAGTTTTTTAGCATAATTACTAGGTTTACTAAATTCAGTCATTATCCAATCTTGTTGATATAATTCTGGATAGTTTTCTATGACTGGTAAATCTTGTAATGCGTCCCAAACTGTGGGAGATGTTTGATTAGGGAATGTAATTTTTTCTGGATATTTCGGTAATTCTAAATCTTCACGCGCACCTAGTAAAAATAATCTTTCCCGATTTTGTGGTACTCCATAATTAGCTGCATTTAAAACTTGATAATTTGCATCAACTTGATAACCACTTTCAGTAAATTGATTAATGATTTCAGCAATAAATTCTTGGTGTTTTCCTACTGTCATTCCTTTGACATTTTCTAATACAAAAAACTTGGGTTGTAATTCTACAACCAATCTAATAAAATGGAAAACTAAAGAATTTCTTGGATCATCAAAAGAACGTTTTCCCATTAATGAAAAACCTTGACAGGGAGGACCACCAAAAACCACATCAATTTCTTGATTAGCAATTTGAGAACTATTCCTAATTTCCTTCCCTGTTGTCTCTTCTACACTTTTACAGATCACCGTCCAAAAGGGAAAGTTAAATTTATGGATTGCACAATGAATTGGATCTATTTCCACAGATGCCAGAATATCAAAACCAGCTTGTTCAAAGCCTAACGTCATTCCTCCTGCACCTGCAAATAAATCAACTGCAATTGGTCGGGTTTTTGCCATTTTAACTATTATCTACTTTTTCATTGCTAATATTTCTTTGGCAGTGCGATCGCATACTCCCAATTCTCCCAAACAATGGCGCATTTCTTGATAATCTAATAAAGTTTTTTGTCTTTTTTCAGGATTTAATAACAATTCCATGGCTGCTTCAACAATATTATCGGCTGTGGCTTGTTCCTGTAAAAATTCGGGAACAATTTCCCGCATGACAACTAAATTTACTGGAGAAGCAAAGGGAATTGAACCTTTAAGAATATGACGTACAATCCAAGCAGTAATGGGATGAAGACAATAAACTACAACTTGGGGGACATTTAATAATGCAAGTTCTAAATTGACAGTTCCCGATTTAGTAATTGCGAAATCAGCCGCAGCAAAAATATCCTTTTGTTGATCTGATACTAGTGTAGCTTTTAAACCGTAATCTTTAATTGCTGCTGTAATTGGTTGTCTAAATATTTCCAAAGATAGAGGAATCCAAAAATGGACATTTGGTAATTTAGATTGGATATTTTGGGCAGATTGAAAAATCATTGGTAAAAGATATTTTAATTCTTGATGACGGGAAGCTGGTAACAGGGCAATTGCGATTTCTGCCGGTTTAATTCCTAATTTCTCTCTGGCAATTTCTCGATTTGGTGCATTTGCCATTCTATCAATTAAAGGATGTCCTACCCAACAAACCTTTGCCCCATTTTGCTGATAATATCGCGCTTCTTCAGGGAAAATTGCTAATAGTTTATCTGTAAAACCAACAATGCGGTTGGTATTCTGAAAACTCATAGACCATACCCACTCTTGAGGAGCGATATAATAAGCCACAGGTACATCAGGTAAGTTTTCCCTCATGAATGTACCAATTCCCAGATTTGGCCCCATATAGTCAATTAGGACTACTAAATCAGGGGGATTTTTCTTTAAGTAAGCGATCGCTTGGCGTTGTACCCTTAAAGTAGGGATAACATAAGGCAAAGACTCAATTAAACCCATTGAACCAATACCGCTAGTATCCCCCAAAATTTTCGCCCCAGCTTCCGCCATTTTCTCCCCACCCAAAGCGATAATTTCCAATATCAAACCCGTAACAACAGCTTGACGTTGCAGTGCTGCAATCAAAAGCGAACCCTGTAAATCCCCAGAAACTTCGCCAGTGCTAATAAATATCCGCATTTTAAAACTTTAGATTTGAGATTTTTACGCCCTTTCCTACCCCCTTCCCAGTGGAAGATTACCTATTTTTTCTTCTTCTTCTTCTTCTTTTCTTCCTTCGCTACCTTCGCTTCTTCGTGGTTCATTAAATCCATATTCGTCCGACAAAAATAGAGCAACTGGTAAACTTTGAGGACGGGAAAACCCCGCCCCTACATCTAACTGACTATTCATTATTCATCACTGACAGATTTTCTGCCCTTTCCGGGAATTAAACCGCGTCTTCCTGGCATTTGGGAAAGGAGTAAAAAACGGCGAAGATGTTTTAATTGTTCTGAATCTCCTAAATTTTCTAACTCTTGTAAAGCATCTTTAAATAGGAAATCAGAACGATAGAGAAGACGGAAAGCTTTTTTAATTAATTGGAAATCACTAGCAGCCATTTCCGAACGTTTTAATCCTACCAAATTGAGCGATCGCACTTTCGCCGGATTTCCTTCCACCAACATATAAGGAGGGACATCCCTATCAATGCGTGTCATCCCGCCCACCATAGACATAGTTCCTATGTGAACAAATTGATGCACACCTAAAACGCCGCTCAGTCTAGCTCGTGATTCAATATGTACATGACCCGCCAATGCTACAGAATTAGCAATAATGACAGAATCTTTAATCAGGCAATTATGACCTACATGAACATAAGCCATTAATAAATTGCCATTACCGATTACCGTCGCTTCACCCCTGCCAGTAGCGCGGTTAATCGTCACGTATTCACGGATGGAATTATTGTTACCAATTTTTACCCAAGTCGGTTCTCCCACGTATTTGAGATCCTGGGGCTGCATACCGATAGCTGCACCGGGAAAAATCTGATTTCCCGTACCAATTTCACAAAGGCCTTCTAGGACGACATGAGCGCCAATTACAGTGTCTGCACCAACTCTAACATTCTCGCCGATCACAGCATAAGCGCCGACTTGCACTGTTGAGTGGAGTTCCGCATTAGGATGGATGACAGCAGTTGGATGAATAAGTGTTTTCAAAGGTGAATCTCCAAAACTAAGTGCTACTTGCTAATTTATTCAATTAAGAAACGTGTCGGGCAAAGTTCAGTTATGTGTGAGGGCGAAAATCTAAAATCCTGTTATGGTATAATAAATTTTAACTAATCAAAGAAAACATTAGTTCTCCTTCAGCGGCTAATTGTCCATCAACTTCCGCTCGTCCGTTCATTTTCCCGAACCGACGCTGCTTCACCCACAACAGTTCCACCGTCATTACCAGTTGATCTCCAGGAACAATTTGCCGACGGAAACGGACTTTATCAATACCAGCAAAGACAAATAGTCCTCCTTTTGATTCCGGCATTTGCGTCATCACAATCCCGCCGACTTGTGCCATGGCTTCGATAATTAGCACACCTGGCATCAGCGATCGCCCTGGAAAATGCCCTTGAAATTGGGGTTCATTAAAGGTAACATTTTTAATACCCACGGCTTTTTTACCAGGTACATAATCAATAATCCGATCTACCAGTAAAAATGGATAGCGATGAGGTAAGAGTTCCTGAATTTCCTCAATACTAAAGGTAGTTTTTATAGTCTGTGGATTGACATTATCCTCACTTGATGTATTCAATTCCTGGGAATTAGGTTCGGTAATAGTGGACATTAGCGGTACGTTGTTTGAATAATTAAACACTAAGATGGGTAAATTTGGGAATTTTAGATCAGTTCTAAAATTTTCCGTGCCAGTTGAATGTGTAAATTATGACTAGCTTTGTAAGCCAAAAAATGAGCAACAGGGAAAATTCCTAGTAAACTTAAATCTCCGACTAGATCCAAGATTTTATGACGAACTGGTTCATTTGCAAATCGTAATGGTGGATTTAGCCAACCTTCCACCCCACAAACTAGGGCATTAGCCAAACTACCACCTTTAATTAATCCCGACTTTTGCAGATGTTCGATTTGATGCTGTAACCCAAAAGTTCGTGCTGGCGCAATTTCTGAAGCAAAGTCAGCAGAAGATTTTTCTAAACTTGTCGTTAATAACCAACTGTGCCATTGATTACCAATTGCCGCCAAATTAAAATCTATCCCATAGCTAAATCTGGTTTCTGGTGCCGGTAGGGCGCAAACAAAAGTATCACCTTCATAAATCCAAATCGGTTCGGTAATAACGACAGGTGCAGGTAAATTACTCACCATTTGGGCAAATAAACCAACTTCAGCAATTCTTTCACACCAAACTTGAGCAGAACCATCTAAAAGCGGTACTTCCGGTCCATCAATTTCAATTCTGGCATTATCCACCCCCATAGCCGCCAAAGCAGCTAATAAATGTTCCACAGTGCGAACACAGACTTGACCCTTACCCAATTGAGTAGAAAGCACAGTCTGACTCACAGCCGCAACTTGGGCGGGAATAATTGGTGAATTCGGTAAATCTACCCGGACAAAAAAACGATTACTTCCTGGTGGTGCTGGTAATATTCGTACTTGAGTATTGACCCCACTGTGTAACCCCACACCAGTCTGAGTAATTTCCCCTGCTAAAGTATGTTGCTGCATCATCTAACAATCCAAATATTGTAGTTAGTATTGCTCAAAACTCTGATTATTCTTGTCTGAAAAATATTATTAAGGTACAGAAGTCAGAATTCAGGAGTCAGACGTAAAATTCTTAGCCACTGACCACTGTACGGGCGAAGCATTTGGAGAACTATTTTTGGCAATGACCGATAATTTATCTTCCAAATTCTTAGCCA